>NZ_JBJMQP010000121.1:0-55006 GCF_045802625.1 Hyalangium sp.
CTGGCACGCCATCATCGGCGACGCCACCCTGGCTGACGCCATCTGCGACAGGCTCGTCCACAACGCCCACCGCCTCAAGCTCGGCGGCGAGTCCATCCGAAAGGCCGAGAGTTTGACCACGACCAAGAAGGCGGCGAAGTAGAGAACACCAGCGTCGTCACGCGGGTGATCGGCTTGCCGGAATCGGTGATCGGCTTGCCGGAATCGGTGATCGGCTTGCTCCGGAACAGGTGTCCGGCTTCGCCGGAATACGCATGCAGAGCTCCTTGCAACCCCCAGGATCCTCACCCGTGCATGGAAGGCTACCGCTGCAAACAGCACACGCAGGACAGGCCCTATGCATGTCAGCCGGACTGGTGAGAGCCTCCAGGTATCTCAGCGCGAGAGCCCGGAGAGTTGCAGCGGGAGCCTCAGCCGCGCCCGGCACCCTGCCCCTTCCGGCCGGTTCTCCAGGCGCAGCGTTCCTCCGTGCGCCTCGGCGATCTGCCGGCTCAATGCCAAGCCGATGCCGCTGCCCTGCGGCTTCGTGGTGAAGAAGGGCACGAAGAGGTTGGCCGTGTCCGCCAGCCCCGGGCACTCATCCTCCACCCACAGCTCCACCGCGTCGGCCGCTGTTGGTGCAGCAGGCCCACCCTGCCGGAACGTGCTCCGCCGCAGCTCGTACGGGCCACCCTCCACGGCGAAGGTGCGCGTCAGCCAGCGTGGCACCGGGCCCTCCAGCAGATCCCTCAGCCCCAGCACTCCCGCGCCCTTGTTCACCAGGTGCGCCCGCGGCAGCCCCAGCAGCCCTCTCCGGCACGGTTGACCAGCCGCAGCCTCCCCTCCGCGTCGAAGGTCAGCACCGTGACGTCGATCTCCGCGATGAAGTCCCGTCCGGCCCCAGGTGGCACATGCATTCTGCGGGCTCAGCGCCCCCGTTGGGTGCCGCCTACCTGCCGCGGCGTGGACACTGCGGAAGCCGCGCTGGTAGCGTCGAGGGGCCTTCACGGGAGGGACTTATGCGTTGGCTCCGGCTGGGCGTCGTCGTACTTTCGGGCATGGCAACAACCGGCTGCCCCTCGGAATTCGGCAAGGACGGCCGCGTTGCCAAGGCCGTTCACAAGGATTCGGACGCACTCGTTATCAGACGCTGCTCAAAAGAGAAGATCGAAGAGGTCTGTGGAAATGGGAAGGAGCAGACGCGGGCGTGCCTGGATTGCCTCGATTGAATTGGCATACGGTCATTGTGGGCTGCCTGGGCATACTGCTGCCGCTGCCATTCGTGCTGCTGTTATGGGGGCTATTGCGGCCGGAGGTACCGGCGGAGGTGCCAAGGGGAGTGCACGTGAGCCCTATGCTCACCCATGACCAGCGCATGCGGTTGATGACATATCTGCGTGAATGCGAATCAAGTACCGCATGCGAGCGCCCTCTGGGCTGCTTGTACGAATCCCGCTACAGGCAGGCGTACTGTTCCGATAGCCAATGCATGACAGATATGCAGTGCCAGGAAGATGAAGTCTGCCGTCCTCTGGCCACGAAGGACAATGGGCTGTTGGTGCGCATTTGCGTTCCCATTGGCGTGCGGCAGGAAGGGGAGAACTGCGATCCAGCGCCGAAGGACAAGGGCTACTCCTGTGCGGCCGGACTTGTGTGCGCAGGCCATGACTACCATTGGTGCGGTCGGCCGTGCCGCCTGGGTGCTCAGGCAGAATGCCCCAAGGGTTTTTTCTGCGCGGATGCCGAACCTGCGCCCGCATGCCTGCCGACCTGCGAGAAGCAGGTGTGCCTCGAGGGTCAGCAGTGCGTCCGGTTCGAGGAGGGAGCCTCGGTATGTGCGGACGTGTATGGTCCCAACTGTCAGCAATCTCCTTGCCCCAAGGGCCGCAAGTGCCGGGTGCTCACAAAGCCAGAGCACCCAGGAAAAGCGTGGATGGAGTGTATTGAGCGGTGCGGCCAAGAGTTGCCCCCGTGCGGCGCAGGAAAGGTCTGCGACGTGTGGCAGTGCCTGCCGGACTGCGACCCGCAGGGCCCCGCCGTGTGCGGCGACGGCTTTCGGTGCCGGCAGAGCTGGCCAGACACCCCCTTTGCATGCCGTCCGGACTGGTAGCTTCCTGGCTCCACGTGTCAACGGAGGCGCATGGGGCGCACCTTCACGGGAAGGTCACTCCAGAGACGATGAGGCTTCGGGTCCCGTCCTCATTCCACACCTTGAGGGTGAAGCTGCCCCGGCTCTCGGTTTCCGTCGCCTCGGCCTCGACCACCACGCGGTTGTCCTCGCCGGCTCCGAGGAGAGCGGGTTGCCAGGGTGGATACACGCGCAACGTGCGGTGGCCAGGGCCCACCAGCTCGGCCCGCACCGCCCGCCAGGGTTGGATGTGCTCGGTGGACTCCAGCACCAACGCGACAACCACCCTGCGGGCAGAGCGGTAGCTGTAGGCCTTATGCACGTTGACGAAGTTTCCGGGGTGCTTCCCGATGCTGCGGGTGAGGTCCTTGGGAGGGATCCCCTCGTCGTCCATGAGCCCTGTGGCCAGCAGGCCCGTGAGGCCCCCGGGGCTCTCCTTCTCGGCAAGCAGCCGCTCGTTGTCCTCCTGGCATTGGTGGAGCCGGGTGTCCTTCTCCTGTACCTCCTGCTGGTAGGACTCCACCGTGCGCTTCTCGCGGTACACCTCCACGAAGGGCTCCACCTTCCCGGCGTCCCTCCCCAGCCAGAAAGCCGCGCTCGCCGGAGCTGCGCCGTCTTTGAAACGCACCGTCAGCCGGAAGCGCTCTCCCGGCATCATGCGCTCCGAGGGCACCAGCCGGATCATGGTGGTGCCCACCTCCACCATCGTGAAGCGCTCCCGCGCGTCCACGGTGACGCCGCCAGGGAGCAGTTCCGCGCCGTAGAAGATGAGCGTGGTGGACAGCCCTGGGCCGATACACAGCTCGGGCACCTCTCCAGTGGGTTCCGCCTTCAGCTCGATGCGCCGTGTCCCTGTCTCGCAGGGGCTGACCCGGGGCAGCGCGGTGGCAGTGGCGCCCACGAGAAGCGCCAGCGCCAGAAGAGCGGTCGGGGACGAGGTGAGCACGGAACAGAACCTCCTGAGTGGGGGCGGGACGTAGTGTCCTGGGACGTCGCCTCTACCACGCCTTCCCGCTCAAGAGTGCCTCGTGCTCCCGGCGCCGCATGCCCGGGCCCACCTCACTCGAAGCGATCCACTGCTTTCACCTCCGCGGAGTTGAACACCCGCGCAGTGTCCGCCGTGGAGCCAGTCTCCAGTTCCATGCCGCGCTTGCCGTTATGGTCCAGCAACTCCAGGCAAACAGGCCACGTGCGGGTGCCATCGTGGTCTCGCGCCTCGGTGAACCGCCCATAGACGCGCTCCCCTCCAAAGATAAGTCGCCCCTTCAGGGTGGTGAGCGGCCGCAGCCCCCCGAACCGCGTTTGAAGGCGCATGCTCGTCCACCCTTGCCTCACGGAGATGACTTCGCCACCTGTCCCGGGAGGGTTGAACAGCGCATCCCGTTTGTCGCCGATGCCGATCTTCAACTCGGCCATGGCCTCGACCGCGCCGGGAGGACACGGCTCGGAGGGAGGCTCAGTCCGCACCTGGGGCCCGGTACAGGCCAGGGTGGTGCAGGCTCCCACCAGGGCCGCAGCCTTCTTCACCGGCCCCAGGCGCTGGGGTTGCTTCTGCTGCTCAATCTTCACGGACGCCTCGTGCTGTGGAGCCGTGGAGCCAAACTCCACGGGCGCGGCCAGAGCTCCCTCGTCTTCGAGGGGAGCCGCGCGCTCAGCTTCCGGCGGTTTGAGAGGGCGCGCCACTTTCCAACCGCCCTGAGAGGTAGGAAGCACCCACTCCAACCCTGCACCCGCCTGAGTGGGTGCGTGGCCGCGAGTCCCGAGCGCGAAGGCCAGCACGCCCAAGGCGAGCAGCAGCCCCACCCCCGCCACTCCGGCTGCGCGGTGCCGCCACGCTGCGGCACGGTGGGCAGATGGCAGCGCCGGGTCAGCGGGCCGCGGCGCCTGTGCCGCGGCCTGTGCCGGCACCGGCTGAACGGCTTCAGTGACAGGAACACCCGGGACTGCGTGCTGCACCGGTGCAGCGGCATCCGCGGGCTCGGGCTCCACCCCCGGGGCTGGGCGCTTGCCACGGCGTGGCCTGGGAGGAGCCTTGGCCCACTGCTCCGTCTCGTCCACGCTGCCTTCACCCTGGGTGGTGCGGTTGTGCTCCGAGTAGGGCTCGAACAGCGGCCCGTCCCACTCCGCGCCCTGACGCGTGAGCAGTTCCTCCACCGCCTGCCCCAGCCCCGCCGCATCCGGCCGGGCCCCGGCCTCCTGGGCCAACAGCCGCAGACACAGCTCGCTCAGCTCTCGCGGCACCCGCGCGTTGCGCTCCTGCGGCGGCACGGGCCGCTTTGTGAGCACCGCCTCCACGTCCACTCCCACCTCATCCTTCGAGGGGAAGGGCAGCTCCTCCGTCAATAGCCAGTAGAGCACCACCCCCAGCGCGTACATGTCGTCCGCGGGCGTGGGCCGGTAGCGCTCGGAGGGCTCTCGGGTGGAGTCGCGCGCGAAGCGCCAGGCCTCGGGGCTGCGGTACTCCAGGGTGCCCGGCGGCATCCTCCCGGGCGTCACCCGGGCGGCCTGCGCGTGCCCGCTCACGCCGAAATCCACCAGCACCGCTTCGCCGTCCTCCTGGCGCACCAGGATGTTGGCCTCCTTCACGTCCCGGTGCACCACCCCCTCCCCGTGCGCCGCGCCCAGCCCCTGGCTCAAGTTCCTCAGCAGCTCCAACACCCTGCGGGCCGAGGGGTTCTCTGCACGGGCCCACTCGTCCAGCCGCTGCCCGGCCACGTACTCCATCGCCAGCACCAGGTAGCGCGGCTGCTTGTCCGGCCACTGGCTGAAGCCACTCAGCCGCGCCACGTTGCGGTGGCGCACGCGTGTGAGCACCACCGCCTCGCGCTCGGCCCAGCCAGCGCACTCAGCCAGCGACAGGAACTTCAGCGCGTACAGCTCGCCGCCACGCCGCGCCCGGAACACGGTGCCGAAGCCGCCTGCCCCCACCCGCGCCTCCACCGCGTAAGAGCCCACGTCCGTGCCGGGGCCTATCTCCAACACGGAGGTGTGCCGCCGCCTGCGGCGCCGGACGACCTGCTGCACTGGCACGCTCTGGCTCATATGCCCCTACCTCCTGGGTAGGTGGCGCACGCTACCACAGCCACGTAGCACGGGGGCGCAGCGGGCATGGGGCCTGCGTCCACATCCCGGCTCATATCGGGAAGGGGTGCACGTTCCAGGGGGCCATGTCTGACCGATCAGACATGCCTCGGGTGGGAGGGATCCCATGTCTGACGGGTCAGACATGCCGGGCTGTAACCGGCTCGCGAGGGCGCGCTCTGGTGCCACCTGGCCCCACGCGGAGACTAACGTACGAGGTATATACGTTTGCTAACCTATTGATATAACCCGCAGCATCACAGCGCCGGTACACACCGGCCAGGAGTGTCCCCCATGTCCTTCATGCTGGCAGAAACCATCGGAAGCGCCGCCCGTGAGGCGCGCACGCAGGCGGGGCTGACCCGTCAACAGGTCGCCGACGCCATCGGGCTCGCCCTTCCTGCCTACGAGCGCTTGGAGCGAGGACGATTGCTCCCGAGCGTTCCCACCTTGTGCCGCCTGGCCCAGGTGCTGACCATCGCCACGGACCTCCTCGTGGGCCTCCACTCCGCTGCCCCGGGCCTCGAGCCATGAGGGAGCAGATCGCCACCACGCTCGGAGATGCTGCCCGGGCCGCGCGCGAACACCTGGGCCTGACCCAAGCGGAGGTGGCCGGGCTGATGGAGTTGTCTCCCGTCGTCTACAACCGCCTGGAGCGCGGCAGGATGCTGCCCAGCGTCCCCACGCTCGTGCTCCTGTGTGAGACCCTGCGCGTCTCTCCGGCCGAGTTGCTCGGCTTCCCCCGCCGTGCTCCACCTCGCAAGGCCGTCGCTTCCGAGGAGGATCCTCCCTCGCTGTCCCAACTGCTCACCCTGGCCCGGAAGCTGGACGACACCGGCCGCCAGGCACTCATCACTGTGGCCAAGGCCCTGTTGCGCTGACGGAGAGAGCTGGGGCGCCACGCCACCGCGCCCCGGCCCGCCCCTCACCCCTCCAGCTCATGGCCGTCGAGGAACTCGGGGTACAGGCCCCCCTCCGTCGGCGCCGCCACGTCACGCAGGGCGCTCGCCTCGGAGAGGAGCCGCTGCACCTCCTCGGCCGCCTCCTGGCGCCCGTAGTGAGGAGCCAGCACGATGAGCTGGGCGCGCAGCTCTTGCCGCACCTCCGCCGCCGACACGTGGCGCCGGGCCGGGTCACGCTGGAGCGCCTTGTGCAGCAGGGCCTTGAGCCCCTCGGGCAAGCCCGCCGCCGCGCGCTCCACATCCTCTGGACCGTAACGCTCGACCAGCGCCAGCATCCGCGCCAGCGGCAGCGGCGTGGCCTCCTCCGCCACCACCTTGACCTCCGCCACCGGAGCGGGCGCCTCCCCCTCCCAACGGTCGAAGAGGTGACGGGCCGTGAGCGCCTCCAGCAGCACCAGCCCCAGCGAGAAGATGTCCGAGCGGGCATCCATGAGTTCGCAGCGGAGGTACTCGGGCGAGGCGTAGAGCAGATCCCCCTTCTTGAGCAGACCCGCCGTCTCCTCCCGGCCTACCAGCTTGGAGTAGGCCGCACCGAAGTCCGTCAGCTTCACCTCGCCGCTCTTGCGGCCCACGCGGATGTTCCGGGGGCTGACGTCCCGGTGGATGATGCCCAGGGGCCGGCCACCTTCCTCCAGCTCGGTTCGCGTGTGGGCATAGTCGAGCGCGTCCGCCACCTCCGCCGCGACGTAGAGCGCGAAGGGGGCCGAAAGCGGCTTGCACCGCAGCGCCGCCGTGCTCAGCAACGACTCGAGCTGCGGGCCGTCCACATATTCCATGATGAGGTACGGCACGCCCCCGAACACCCGGAAGTGGTGCACCTGGGCAATGGCCGGGTGGTGCAGCCGGAACGCCAGCTGCACCTCGTCCTTCATGCGCTGGCGCCGGTGATAGCCGACGGGGTTCTGAAGGCGCTTGACCACGACGTAGCCGCCCACTCCATGCGGCAGGGACCGCTCGAACAGGAGCACCTGCACCCCGTTGCTCCGCTCTGTCAGGACGTGCAGGAACTTGAAGACGACCGCTCCGGCGGAGAAGGACTCGCGCTGCTCGATCAGCCGGGCCAGCTTCTCCATGCCCCTCAACACGGCGGCAAGTTCCCGCCGCGCCTCGGGCGACAACCTCTCCCTGGGAGCCTCCTCGTCGTCCATGTCCTCCGTGAGCCGCTCGTCCGGGGGCAACTCCTGCGTGCTCCGCGCGTCCTCGCCTGGGCCTTCCTCGCGCTTCTTGTCACTCATGGCTGTGCTCCATCTCCCCCGCTTCGCTCTGCCTTGACACCTCAACAACCTCCTTGGTTAGCTTACCTATAAGGTTAGCACAAGAAGCTGCCGGGTGGGAAGCCATGGATCGAAGGCATGGGCTCGCGCTGCTCACACGCGAGACACGTTCGAGACAGCGCTCGCCAGCGCGTCTAAAAGCGCGGCGGCCCGGAGAGCTGCAGCGGGAGCCTCAGCCGCGCACGGCACCCTGCCCCTTCCGGCCGGTTCTCCAGGCGCAGCGTTCCTCCGTGCGCCTCGGCGATCTGCCGGCTCAGCGCCAGGCCAATGCCGCTGCCCTGCGGCTTCGTGGTGAAGAAGGGCACGAAGAGGTTGGCCGTGTCCGCCAGCCCCGGGCCCTCGTCCTCCACCCACAGCTCCACCGCGTCGGCTGCTGGCATCGTCCAGGACACCCAGACGCGGCCCTGCTTCTCCTTCGCCGCGTCCACCGCGTTGCGCACCAGGTTGATCAACAACTGCTCGAGCTGATCCCCATCCCCGCTCACCGTGAGCCCGGGGCCGGGACGCACCTCCACCGGCAGCCGCGTCTCCACCGCCACCACCCTCCGCACCCAGGGCTCCAGCTCCAGCGGCCCCGGCCTCGGCGGAGGCAGCTTCGCCAGCCTCGCGTACGCCGAGAGGAAGCGCGCCAGCGACTCGCTGCGCCGCTCGATGATGCCCAGCCCCGACTTCGCGTCCTCCTCCCAGTCCGAGGGCCGAGGCCCCTGCACCAGTGAGTCCCTCAGCGCCCCCGCGATGGACTGGATGGGCGTGAGCGAGTTGTTGATCTCGTGGCTCAGCACTCGCACCATCCTCCGCCACGCCTCGCGCTCCTCCTCACGCAGCGCCAGCCGCAGATCCGCCACCACCACCAGTTGGTGCGGCAGCCCGCCCTGCCGGAACGTGCTCCGCCGCAGCTCGTACGGGCCACCCTCCACGGCGAAGGTGCGCGTGAGCCGGCGTGGCACCGGCCCCTCCAGCAGATCCCTCAGCCCCAGCACTCCCGCGCCCTTGTTCACCAGGTGCGCCCGCGGCAGCCCCAGCAGCCGCTCTCCGGCACGGTTGACCAGCCGCAGCGTCCACTCCGCGTCGAAGGTCAGCACCGTGACGTCGATCTCCTCCATCACCTGCGTGAGCAGCGCGCCGGCCTCCAGCGCTCCCAGCCGCTGCTCTCGGAGCGTGTCGCCCAGCGCGTTGATCTCCAGCATCACCTCGCCGAGCGGATCATCCGCTCGCGCCCCGCGCCCGCGCACCGAGTAGTCCCCCTCGCGCAGCGCGGCCAGCAGGTTGGCCACCGTCTGCAGCGGCCGGGAGACCCGCTCGCGCACGGCCAGCGCCGCGCCCAGGTGCACCGCCAACACGGCCACGGAGAGCGTCCACTGCACCTTCGGGCTCGCGTCCCCGGTCCACAAAAGCGCCAGCGTGGCAATGGAGCCCGGCAACCCCGCCAGCAGCGCCAGCAGGAAGAGGCGGAGATCGTGCGGCAGCGATCTCCGAGGGCCGCTCACCGCGCTCCCTTGATCCCGTAGTACTGCATCCGCCGGTACAGCGCGCTGCGCGACAGCCCGAGCGCCTTCGCCACCTCACTCACGTTGCCCTCGTTGCGCGTGAGGGAGCGCTCGATGAGGTAGCGCTCCACCTCCTCCAACGTCATCTCCTCCAGGCGGGACGGGCCCTCGCGGCTGGCGCGCCGCAGGAGCAGATCCTCGGGAGTCACCTCGTCCCCGCTGGCCATGAGCAGCGCGCGCTCCACGGTGTGCTCCAGCTCGCGCACGTTGCCCGGCCACGCATAGGACATCAGCGCCTCCAGCGCGCCTGGGGACAGCCGCACCCCCGCTCGGCCATAGCGCCGGCCCTGCTCGGCCAGGAAGTGCGCGGCGAGCGCCGGGATGTCCTCGCGCCGATCCCTCAGCGGCGGCAGCTGCACCTCCACCGTGTTCAGGCGGTACAACAAGTCCTCGCGGAAGCGCCCCTCGGTCACCGCCTTGGACAGATCCGCGTTCGTCGCGGAGACCACCCGCACCGACACCCGCCGGACCTTGGAGGAGCCCACCGGGTGCAGCTCGCCCGTCTGCAGCACGCGCAGCAGCTTGGCCTGCTGCGTGAGCGGCATGTTGCCGATCTCGTCCAGGAAGAGGATGCCGCCGTCCGCCAGCTCGAAGCAGCCGATGCGGTCCGCCTTCGCGTCCGTGAAGGCGCCCTTCACGTGGCCGAACAGCTCGCTCTCGAAGACACCCTCGGACAGGCCGCCTGAGTTCACCGCGACGAAGGGGCTGTCCGGACGCCCGGAGGCCTCGTGGAGCCAGCGCGCCACCACCTCCTTGCCCGTGCCGTGCTCGCCGGTGATGAGGACGTTGGCCCCCGAGGGCGCCACACGCTCCACCAACCGGCGCACGGCCTGCATCGGCCGGGACTCGGCGAGGAACGAGGGCCGCTCGCCGCCCTTGCGCAGGTGGGTGTTCTCCTCCTCCAACCTGCGCGAGCGCTTCAGCGCCCGCCGCAGCTCCAGCTGGGTGCGCAGCAGGGTGAGCAGCCGCGTGTTGTCCCACGGCTTCTGCACGTAGTCCCGAGCCCCGGCGCGCATCGCCTCCACCGCGCCCTCCACGCTGCCCCAGGCCGTCATCACCAGCACCGGCAGCGCCGCGTCCATCTGACGCACGCGGGCGAGCAGATCCAACCCCTCGCGCCCCGAAGTCGTGTCACGCGCGTAGTTGAGATCCATCAACAGCACGTCGACGTCCTCGGCCTCGAGCATGGCCAGGACACCCGCCGGGGACTGGGCCGTCAGCACCCCATACCCATCCCGCTTGAGCAGCAGGCGCAGCGCCTCCAGCACGTCGGCCTGATCATCGGCGATAAGAATGCGCGGCCGCGAGTCGATCTCGGGCTGGGGAGCGCTATCAGCGGGTGCGGGGACGGTTTCGGACACGGCGATACCCAAGGAAGAGGACTCTGCCAGAAGCCCCGTGGGATGGGGGAATGCGATTCAGCGCCCAGGCCCCTTCGGCCGGCCTGGCGAGCAGGGGCTCCTCCCCGCCACAGGGGGGAGCTCAGCGGGGCTCCTGGATCCAGCCGTCGGCCAGCTGCACGACGCGGTGGCCATAGGCGGCGTTCGCCTCGGAGTGCGTCACCTGCACCACGGTGGTGCCCTCGCGGTTGAGGGCCTGGAACATCTCCATGATCTGCCTGGCCTGCGTCGAGTGCAGGTTCCCCGTGGGCTCGTCCGCCAGCAGCACCTTGGGGCTGGCGATCAGCGCGCGGGCAATCCCCACCACCTGCTGCTGCCCGCCCGAGAGCTGGTTGGGGTACAGGTCCTTCTTCCCCACGAGCTGGAAGCGGTCCAGCATGTCTCCTACCAGCGCCTCGCGCTCGGAGCGCTTGAGGTTGCGGTACGAGAGCGGCACCTCCAGGTTCTCCGCCACGGTGAGCCCGTCCAGCAGGTGGTACTGCTGGAAGACGAAGCCCATGGCGCCCTTGGCCAGCTCCGCCCGGTCCTTGGGCTTCATCACGTGCACGGCGCGGCCTTCCAGGAAGTACTCGCCCGTCCACTCGGCATCGAGCATGCCCAGGATGGACAGCAGCGAGGACTTGCCCGCGCCGGAGGGGCCCATCAGCGTGACGAACTCGCCGGGCTGCACGTCCAGGAGGATGCGGCGCAGCACCCACGTCCGCCCGCCCGCGATGGGGTAGGACTTCTCGATGTTCCGCAGGGAGATGAGGGGTTGGGGCATGGTCGTCACTCCGCATGCAGGGTGAGGGCGGGATCCACCTGGGTGGCCCGGCGTGCCGGCAACCAGCTGGCCACCAGCGCCACGGCCGCCAGCAGCACGGCCACTCCCGCGAAGGTCAGCGGATCATGGGCCCGCACGCCGTACAGGAGCGCGCTCAGCAGCCGCCCCAGCCCCAGCGCCAACAGCAGGCCGATTCCCACGCCCAGCAGCGTCAGGCGCAGGCCCTGCCCCACCATCAGCCCGAGCACATCCACCTGTCGCGCCCCGAGCCGTTGCAGCGCCATGAAGCTGCGCAGGAACAGGCCCGCGCCCACCAGCAGCACCAGCGCGAGCGCCACCTGGGACACCACCAGCACGGCGCGCACTCGCCCCGCGCCGTGGGCCGTCGCGCCTCGCTCCCCCTCGCGCATCGCGCCGTGCAGATCCGCGCGGCTCGCGTGGAGCGCGGGCATCACCCCGAAGAGCACCCCCGTCAGCACCGAGAGGCCCGCGGGCTGGCTCGGCTCGGAGAAGGGCAGCGGGCGCAGCAGCACGCCGTTCACCACGCTGAAGACCGCGCTGTTCGCGCCGATACCGAGCGCCAGCGCCAGCACCGCCGCCAGCGTGAAGCCCGGCGTCTTCCGGAGCAGGCGCAGCGCATAGCGCGCATCCTGAAGAAAATGATCCATGTGTGGCTCCTCGAATGAGGCCCGGGTGCTCGCCCGAGGCCCGTCCCCCTGTGCCCTCTTCCGAGGGAGCCGGACTCAGCGCAGGCGCTCGTCCTGGACGACGCGCCCGTCGAAGAGGCTCACCATGCGCGTGCCGAGCCGCGCCTGCGCCGGATCGTGCGTCACCATGATCAGCGTGGCGCCGCCCTGGTGCAGCTCGGACAGCAGCTGCATCACCGACTCGCCGTTCTTCGAGTCCAGGTTACCGGTGGGCTCGTCCGCCAGGAGGATCAGCGGATCGCCCGCCACCGCGCGAGCCACCGCCACGCGCTGCTGCTGACCGCCCGAGAGCTGCCCCGGCATGTGCCGCGCCCGGTGGCTCATGCCCACGCGCTCCAGGGCCTTCTCCACCCGCGCCTTGCGCTCATCCGCCGGCATGCCCCGGTACGTGAGCGGCAGCTCCACGTTCTCGAAGACGGACAGATCGCCAATCAGGTTGAAGCTCTGGAAGATGAAGCCAATGTGCCGGTTGCGCACCAGCGCCCGCTCCGTGGGAGACAACTCCAGCACCGACTTGCCATCCATGAGGTAGGTGCCCTTGCTGGCCGTGTCCAGCAGCCCCAGCACCGCCAGCAGCGTCGTCTTGCCCGAGCCGGAAGGCCCGACAATGGACAGCCACTCGCCCGGCCGCACCGTGAGGTGCACGTCCGAGAGGGCGTGAGTCTCCACCTCTTCGGTCTCGAAGACCTTGGTCACGCCCTCCAGCTGGATGAGCGCCTTCTGCGGCACCGCCTCCGCCGCGCTCCCGGGCGTCGTCACCGCCACATTGCCCGCCTTCGCGCTCTCCGAAACCGTCGTGTTCATCGCACTCTTACCCGATCCACCGCGTCCCACGCGGTCATGTCCGAGAGGACCACCTGATCCCCCTCAGTAAGTCCCTGAACCACTTCGATTGCATTCACCGAACCCCGGCCGAGCTGCACGGGGATACGCACCGCCTCGTCCGAGCCCGGCAGCAGCCGGAACAGCGACACCGTGGAGTTCGGCTGCGCCCCGGCGGGCCGGCCCACCGACAGCACATCCCCCAGCCGCTCCAGCTCCACCGTGCCCTCCACGGTGAGATCCGGCCGCGCGCCCTTGGGCAGCGTGTCCGGCAGCGTCACCTCCACCTTCACCGTGCCCTGGCTGGCCGCCGGCGCCACGCGCAGCACCGTGCCCTCCACCACCCCGTTGCGCGTGTCCACCTGCGCCTTCTGCCCCACCTGGATGTCCCGCGCCTGCGTCTCGGCGATCCGCAGCTCCGCCTTGAGCCGCTCGGGCTTGACGACCTTCGCCAGCACCGTGCCCGGCGTCACCCACTGCCCCAGCTCCAGCGGCAGCTCCGTCAGCACCCCCGCCTCTCCGGCCTTCACCTGCATGGATTCCACCTGGGTCCGGCGGAACCGGGCAACCGCTTTCAGGCGCTCGATCTGCCCCTGCTGCGCCGCGAGCTGCTCTCGCGTGCTGCCCTGGAGCACGACCAGCCGCTTGCGCTCCAGCTCCAGGCGCGTGCTCAGCTCGCCCGCCTTCTCGCGCGTCTGCTGGGCCTCCAGCGTGGGCACAAAGGAGCGATCCAGCAGCGCCACTGTCGCCTGGGCCTGGCGGCCGGCGTTGGCGGCCTCGGTCTCCAGGCTGGCGAGGGTGGCCTCCTGGGAGATGCGCTCCGTCTCCAGCCGGGTGCGCAGGGCGATGAGCTCGGCCTCGGCGCTGGCGAGCTGGCGCTCGGCCTCGAGGGCCTGGAGCTGCACGTCCGGGTTGGACAGCTCCAGCAGCAGGGTGTCCGGCTGCACGGGAGCGCCAGGGCGCACGTGGATGCGCTCGACGCGGCCCGCCGTGTCGGCGGTGAGCCAGCGGATGTATTCGGGAACGAGCGTGCCCGCGCCCTTCACCTGGCGGAGCATGGGGCCGCGCTTCACGGTATCCATCCACACGCTGCCACGATCCACGGTGGGAGCGGCGGTGCGCAGCCGCGAGAGGCCCACCGTCACGCCCACCAGCACGACGACGCCGAGCGCTCCGAAGATCCAGGGCTTGCGATTGGGTTTGCGAGTCCGAGGGATGTCCACGGGCCAGCATAGAGCGAAGGCCGTGCCAGCACCGAGCGGACCTCCAACCGCCTGGAATTCCAAAGGATTGGGCTCCAGTGCCCGGAAGCGCTGCCCGATTGCGCAAAGTGCCGTCCCAAAAACGGACACTGGGCGCGGAGCCTCAGGGGTGCCCGCCCAAGCGAGGACGCGAGCTTGCCCGCTTCTGGAGTTACCCCGATCTCATAGAGGGTTCAGGGCTTTCGGTCTCAGGCGGCAGCCAAGTGCTTCTTGTGGATGACGTCCGTGGGGCGCCTCTGCTTCAGCGCCATGTCTAGCGCTTGGAGCACCAGCTCGGTGCGCAGGTGAGGAGCCATAGCCCAGCCCACGATTCGCCGGCTCCAGACGTCCAGGACGACAGCCAAGTAGAGAAAGCCGGCCCAGGTCGGCACGTAGGTGATGTCGGCCCCCCACAGCTTGTCAGGGCCGTCAGCGGTGAAGTCGCGCTCGCCCAGATCCGGGGCGGGCCGGGCGCGTTCGTCGCGCACCGTGGTGGTGCACCACTTCCTTCGGCTGGCGCCCTGCAAGCCCTCGGCACTCATGAGCCGAGCCACCCGCTTCCTGCTGACGTGCAGGCCTTCCGCAGCCAGCTGCGCATGGACGCGCGGCACGCCGTAGGTGCCCTTGGAGCGTGCGTGGAGCGCCTGGATACGCTCGCTCAGGTTGGCGTCCTGCTGGGCCCGCTGCGAGGGCGGGCGCTCCTTCCACGCGTGGTAGCCGCTCTCGGACACCTGCAAGACGCCGCATAGCGTCGCCACCGAGTGCTGGTCCTGGTTCGCGCTCAGGAATCGGTACGCCGCTTGGATGCTCCCGCGGCCTCCTGAGCGAACCAGGTTGCGGCTTTTTTTAGGATGTCACGCTCCTCGCGCAGCACGCGGACCTCGCGCCGCAGCCTCGTCAGCTCCTCCTTCTCGTCCGAGCTCAGGCCCTCCTTGCGCTCTGGGGTAGCTTGGCCGCCCTGGCGCTGCCAATTGCGAATGCTCTGCTCAGTACAACCGAACTCTTCAGACAGGCTCTTCAACGTCCTTCCTGAGTGCACCAGCTCGAGGATGCGTTGGCGGAACTCCGGATCATACGGCGGACGGGTCTTCGGCATCGTGGACTCCTTTTCCCACAGTGGGGTGGACTCCATGAAACCGGGGTAACTCCACCCGGCCACTTGCCTCGAGCACTTGGGCCAGACGTGGGGGCGCCGGATGACAACACATGAACCCCTAGTGCATGCTCGCACCCGCAGGAGCGATGAAGCGTGCCATCTGCACGCGCCACATGGGGAAGCCATGAAGAACGATGTGACGCTGAAACAAATGCAAGCGGCTCTCGACAAGCTTAGCGCCGAGGTGAGGGTTGTGCTCGCATCCCAAGCGACGCCACATAGCCCCGCCTCAATATCAGACGTAGCCGCGCACGGCGCAGCCACCCAAGCTGCTAGGATTTTTGCCGCGCTCCAACTCGATGAACGGTTGAGTCAGTTCGAGAAGCTTCGTGCAGAGGAATTGGCAAAGCGCACGGAGGAAGGGCCTCTGGCGGTGAACGTCGAGATAGGACCTTTCTCACCCTTCTTGCGTTGGTCCACCCTGGCGTTTGCGTTGATCGGGCTTCTGACAGGACTGTTCGCCGGAATGAGCCAGACTCCTGTCATTGGGACACTGTTGCCGCTGCTCTTCGGCCTTCTGGGTGGAGCTGGTGGCTTCTTCATTGCCAAGGAGAATTTGCGCGCAAGCGGTTCGCTACAACGGGTACGTATCATCAGCGTGAGCGTCGTCGTGTTTGCCTCATGCTGCCTGCTTGGAAGCATTTGGGGTGTTTCCCGCAGGACGGGTGCTCCTGCATGGACCTTCTTCTGGCAGATTCAAGCCTCACCCGAGAGCATCGCGGGCTATGACACGCAGGCGCCGGACAACACCGTCAAGCTCGTCATGCTCCGCAGGCGTTTGCAGGCACTGGGAGCAACAAAGCCAGAGGTCGATTCCATTCTGGATCGAGCCGCTGCTGCACTCAAGACTGCTGAACGAAAACCTCCCCCTTCTGTCCCCCAAAATCTCATAGCGTCACTCCGTGCGTTGGCGAAGAGTCTTGAAACGGCAGCCAAGGAAGTTGCTCTGGTCGAGAGCCAAGGAGGACAACCAAAGAACTACCAGAAAATGGCCCCGCGCATCTCACTCGGCTCGGCGGACATAAATGACTGGGCAGATAGAATCGAAGGAAGAAGAGAGGTACCACTGGATCGTCTGGGCGAACGTCTCAGTGATATTGAAACCCTCCTCAATAGCTTGGTGGGAGGAAGTGATGACAAGGACTTGTGGCTGCTCTCGCACGATGCGCCACGACGTGCCATCTGGGATGCTCTTCTGAGCCTTCATCCCCTCTCTGATACCTTGGGGTTGACGAATTTCGTCCCTGACCCCGTGTCACCAGAAGTTGAGGAGGACGCTGACAGACTGCTGCGCATCTTAAATTCCCAGGCGAGCGCTTCGTCAATCAAAGATCTCTTTGGCCCTAGTCGCGTTCACCCCTTTGGCTTTGCAGGCCTTGGTCAGTCATCGCCAGCGTCGAAACAGGCTCACTGAGTGACTGCGCAGCACTCCAAAGGGGACGCACTCAGTGGGAGTGGCCCGCCAGTACTCAGGTACGCTGAGCACACCGCTCACGCCGGGCCAGACTCCTCCGCAGTCGGAGTCGCCAACCACCGGGCAAGCCCCCCGAGCCCCACGGCCGACGTGAGGTAGAGGAAGGGCAACCACCCCGGAATGCCGAACACGAGCACCTCGTGGTGTACGAAGGCGCCCTCGTGCACCAGGATGATCTCGACGGTGGGCCCAACGATGGCGGTCACCACCGCGATGCCCACCCCGAGCAGCGTCCGATCACAGATCCACCACCCCACCGCGAAGATGCTGGCCAGGATGATGGAGCGCACGAGCCACGGCCAGGGAGCCACGGTGAGCCAGTAGGCCGTGATGAACAGCCCCATGCCCAGGGCCACCTTCCAACCTGGGAGCAGCGGCTCCTCCCCCGCGAGCAGCGGCCGCAAGACGCCCGCTGCATAGGCTCCGGCGAAGAGCGGCGGAACCCACCAGGCCTCCTGCGCCATGAAGGGGCTCGTGTAGCTCAACGCGCCGAAGTGCGAGTGGATGCCATCCAGCGCGGAGCCCAGCGTCACGCCAAGCCCCGCCAGGATCAGGGTGGTCCGCTCGAGGAGGAGCCGTCTTCCAGCCATGGGCTCATTGTGCCGCGAGCCCGCGCGGAAGACACGGTTGTCTCGCTTCGCTCACCGCTGCACGGGAGCGCGACGCGCGGTGCGGACCGGCTCCGGCGCCACCCATCGCTCATCCACCGCGGCGAAGCCCACGAGCAGCTGGCCCGCCAGCCGCCCCGGCCCCTTCCTGTCCGCGCGCCGCAGCCAGTCGTTCAGCACTCGGCCCTGCTCATCCCTCCGGACATCCCGCTGGTACAGGTGCAGCTTCGAGCGCTTCACCCCGCCGCCCGCCCGGTGCACGAACGTCACCAGGCCATCCGGGGACACGTGCTCCACCACGCCGATGTGCGTCAGCCCGTCATTGCGCCGCCCATCGCGGTTGCGATCGTACGTGTCCTGGAAGAAGACCAGGTCCCCCGGGCGCGGCACCTGGCGGAGGGCTCCCAGCGCCTGCGCCTTGCGATAGATGGCGGCCACGCCGCTCTCACCCGGCTGCGTCTGCTCGGGCAGCAGGTTCAGCCCCGGCTTCCAGTAGGCCAGGTAGGTCAGCCCGGAGCAGTCGTCATTCACCTCCCGGCTCACCTTCGACAGCGACGGCAGCCCAACCCACAGCTCCGCGCGAGAAACAGCCCGCTGGGCAATGTCCGAGCGCGCCGCGATCACCTCACGCCGCGCCGCCTCGGCCCCCCGCCCCCAGAGGAGCGCGCCCACCACGACACTCAGTAGGAATCCTCGGTTCACGCTGAGCGAGAGGGAGCAACCTCCGTGCCGCGGCCTTCCCCGCTGGGGCCGTCCACAACACGACGCTCCAGCGGGACTCGAGCCCCTTGCATGGAACGCGCCTTCCCACCGTTACCGAAAAACGGTCCACGCCACCGGAGCGAGCGCTCCAAGGTCCACCCGCCCCGGTGGCGCGGCCGTAGAGCTTCGGGCTCAGAGGCCCAAGAACCCCTACCCAACTCTTAGCTGTCAGAAGCTGACAGGGACAGGGACTCCGAGTCAACCTGCTGGGTCGCCTGGCCGAGTGCTGCCACCCAGCGCTCCAGGATGTCCATGAGCGCGCTCCGGTCCTCGCCGGCCAGCGGCATCAGCAGCCGGGCGATGCGCTCCTGGACCATGCCGTCCACCTGCTCTGCCAGTGCGCGCCCCTTGTCGGTGAGACGCACACTGACCTGCCGGCGATCCTGGCGGATGATCTTCATCCGAGCCACCAGCTCCGCCTCCTCCAACCGATCGATCAAGCGCGACATCCTCGGCATGGCCATCCCCCCGAGCCGCTCTGCCAGAGCATTGATCGTGAGGAAGCCCTCTGCCCGAAGCCACCAGAGCGCCTCGAAGTGAAGCGGCTCGATGTTCACCTCCGGTGGAACCGCCAGCGGGCTGGCAAACGCCCCGCGGCGGCCGACATCGATCAAGAGATGCCGCAACCGGGCCACCTGCACTCGCACCTCTTCCGATAGGTCGGACATCGGGCAAACCTCCCTCATGGGCCCCGTGCCGGCCGCCTCCCTAGCGGTCCAACCGGTTGGACTCGAGCCCATACCGCCTGAACGTCCGCCAAAAAGGGACATATCGGCCGGATTCTCGCCAGGAGAGGGAAACCTCATGGGTTGGATGGTGGGGACCCCTTCCCTCCCAGTGCGAGCAGCTCGGACACGGTGACGAACCGGTAGCCCTGGGCCTTCAGGCTCTCCAGGATGCGGCCAGCGGCCTCGAGCGTGCCCGGCTTCGCCCCCCACCCATCGTGCAGGAGGATGATGGAGCCGGGGCGGACGGCCCCAAGGACCCGCGAGGTGATGAGCCCGGCGTCCTGCGTCGTGTCATCGTCCGGCACGGCGTCGAAGAGGATGTCCTTGCGGTGATCGCGCGCCAGCAGCCAGGGCAGGACGAACAGCTTCTTGCCGTAGGGTGCCCGGAAGAGGATCTCCCCGCGCACGCCCACCTCTCGCAGCAGGGCGTCCGTGCGGGAGATCTCCTCCTCGACGAAGGCGGGCGAGTGGAGCACCAGCCGCTTGTGCGAATAGGAGTGGTTGGCGAGCTGGTGACCCTCGGCGAGCACACGCGCGGCAAGCTCCCGGTGCTTCTCGATGTTCTGCCCCACCATGAAGAAGGTGGCCTTCACCTGGTGACGCGCGAGCAGCTCGAGCACCGCCGGAGTGTTGGCCGGGCTGGGCCCATCATCGAAGGTGAGCGCCACCACCTTCTCGGGCGTCTCCACGCGGGCATACAGCTCGCCGAACACCTGGAACGTCCGCGCCTTCGAGAGCTGCCACAGGCCGATGACTCCAGCCAGCACTACGAGAACTCCGATACCCCATCGTTTCCAGTTCATGGCAGCGCCCGCGTGCAGGAAGCGCACCGGCGCTCAAGCCCTTGAAAAGAGGAGCCGTAGGCTCGAGGTTCCGCACGCGGTGTGGGCGGGATGCCTCGGGCCGCGCGGCTCACGCCTGCTCAGCCGATGCCGAGGTTGAGCGCGTAGAAGTACAGATCGATGTACACCTGCAACGCGTTGAACAGCGCCTCGGTGAAGGGCCAGCCGGCGAACGCGGCCATCGAGCCGAGCAGCAGCACGGTGACGATGGAGATGTACTCGGTCATCGCCTGACCGCGCGCCGCGGCGCCACGAGGGAGGCGCAGCTTCAGGGGGGTGCGCGTCTTCATGGGGTTGCCTCCGAGAGCTGCGTGCCGTGAGCCGTGACGGCGGTGCCCTTCCCCTGTGAGGAGAGGGCGAGGTTCCAGGAGCGCCCCTGGTGGCTGGAGAAGTGCAGCGTCTTCGGGCCGGTGTCGCCGAGATCCGGCTCCTGCTCGCCGGTCGTCTCGGTGTAGCCGCGCTGCGCCAGCTCCTTGCGATAGAAGTCCTCCACCATGCGGGGAGCGTCGGTGGTGTCGAAGCTCACGGTGAGGGCGGCGCTGCCCTCGTCCTGGGCGCGCACGGCCAGCGGATCCGTGCCGGGGTAGACAGGAAGATCCCCGGTGTCGTCATGCTCCGCCATGCCCTTACGGAAAGCCTCCATGTCGGCCAGCCCGAGCACCACGGTGTTGCCCTTGCCGTCGCCGTGCGGCATCACCATCACCGTGAGCTGCAGCTCCTCCTCCAGCACGGTGGCGCTCAAGGCGAGATAGGGCACCAGGTCCTTCGCGCTCGGCACGTTCGTGTAGGGCCAGCCCTGCTGCTCGAAGTGCCGCGCATAGAAGGCCAGCACCTCCTCCTCCTTCATCTCCGTCTCGAAGGCGGCCAGGTTCATCGGCACGCCGTGCGCATCGAGCCGATCTCCAATGGAGACCAGGCGCCCCGCCTTGGGCGGCAGGGGCATGCGCTGCCGGAGGGCGGCCTGTCCCGTGCGCTCCACCTGGGCGAGGTGCTGGGCCAGCTGCGCCCTGTGCGCGGCATCCGCTTCCGGGACGGCGGGCTGAGGCGCGGGCGGAGGTGGGGGCTCTCGATCGAAGCCGAGCGCCTCGGCGATCCGATCATCCTCCCCCTCTTCGAACTCAGCGGGGGGCGCGGCCTCCACGCGCGAGCGGTACGCGTGGCCCAGCACGCTGCCCAGCACGACGCTGAACAGCAAGCTCCCGGCGAGCACGCTCCCGCGGGGCATCTTTCGCAGGAGACTCACGGCCACTGATCGAGGAAGCGGGGGTTGGTGTGCCCCAGGTAGTTGTGGTTGCTGCGCGAGCCGCTGTGGACGTTCTGGGTGCCGTCGAAGGGGCCCTCGCGGTCGTTCCACCCGGACAGGTGCGCCGAGTCCTTGGGGTTGCTGTGGTCGTTGGCGGGGTACTGATGCACCGTGCTCATCGGGTTGTAGAAGCCGAACTTGAACTTGGACGTGTCCCCGTAGTCCTTGTTGTCCTCATCCAGAAGGAACTGCAGCGACTCCTTGATCTGCTGCGTACCAATCCCGCCGGCGATGTCCGACGAATCCGCCCAGTACTTGGCCTCGTAGACCTTCTCGCCGACGTTGAAATACTTCTGGTTGTCGTTCTGCCCCACCCGGCTCCGGGTGCCATCCTCCAGGCCCCAGTCGTTGGTGAGAACCATGACGCCGGAATACTTCCCCGAGCAGCCCCGGAGCGTGTCGCCGCTGCCGCACAGGGTGAAGCCCGCGGCCAGCCCGTTGGACAGCAGATCCTCCTTGCTGTGCAGCCCCTGGCGCAGATCCCGGGGCATGTACAGCGGGGTGAAGCGCACCTCGGCCTGGCAGTTGATGTAGCCGCCCCGGTGCAGGTACTCGCGGGTGCCCACGGGCGTCGCCTGGAAGGTCAGCAGCGAGTCCCCCAGCAGCCCTCGCGCGTCGCGCGGCGCGCACTCGACGCGCTCCAGGCTCTGCTGGCTGACGACGAGGTGCTGTCCATTGCCCGTGCCGTAGAAGCTGTTCAGCCCCGCCATCTGCCTGCGGACCCGGTTGGCCGCGCGGGACGAGATGTCCCGGTAGAGAGAAGGCCCGCCCTCGGGATCGGCCTCGAAGTCGAACCCGTTGATGAAGTCGTGCAGGCGGTAGGCGGTGATGTCCCAGCTGGCGGCGATCTCCGCCTCCTGGGCCCGCGCGCCCAGGATGAACGCCTCTCCCACGTAGATGGAGTAGAGCGCCGTGGGGATGAGCAGGATCATCGACAGCGCGACCTCCACGGTGGAGGCACCGCGCTCCTGGCGAAGCCGAGCGCTGTTGCGGGCGCGAGTCATCAGTAGTTCACCACTTTATAGCCATCGAGCTCGAGCAGGGCGCTCTGGGTCGCGGCGTGGGGGGTGCTCGCGTCCCTCGCGTCGCGCTGGCGCACGGGGTGCAGCTTGGCTCGCCAGAACGGGTTCCAGAGGTTGGGCGGCTCGCCATACTCCTCACCACTGTTAGGCGGCTTGTGGAAGTAGACGAGCCCCCCGGCAAACGCCGCCATGGTGCGGTCCGTCGCCTCGTCTCCCACGGAGTTGGTCGTGGAGAAGGACAGCCACTGGTTGGCGCTCTGATGGGGGAACTGCATCCGGAAGTTGAAGTCCCACGGCATGCGGTCCGGCACCGGGGTGGTGATCATCGTCATCGTCCGCGGCATGTTCCACAGGTTGTTCTCGTTGTCCGAGAGCCGGAAGCGCATGTGCCCGCGGTACACGCCGCGCTGCTCCGAGTTGCAGAGGGCGTTGTCGCACTTGCCGAGCCCGGTGCCATGGCCCGGCACGCGCATCAGGTCCCCGTGGAAGATGTGGTCGCTGTGGGTGATGTTATCGCCTGGCTGGGGATCATGGCCCACCAGCCCGTCGTAGTCGTGCGGGTCTCCCCACACCGTGTTGCGCCCCGCGTCGATCACGGTGCGCTCGCGCATGTTGTTGAACCAGGAGTCCACCCAGCCGTGGTCTTCGGAGGCGATGCCGTCACCGTCACCCCAGCGGTCCTCGGCGTCATTCTCCCGGTGGATGTCGGCCGCGAGCTTCACGCCGCTGGCCGGCAACCGGTAGGCAGGCCGCGGAGGCGCGGTGGCGGGCTGCGGAGGCATGCGGCGGTACACGGGCGGCCAGACGTCCACCAGCGGGCCCGGCGTGTCATTGCTCTGGCCCGGATCGTCCGCGATGGAATCGAGCTTGAGCAGGCGGGACGTGCCATGGCTCGTCACCTGGGTGACGGTGGTGGCACTGACAGTCGCCGCCTTCTTCTTGGCGGCCTTGTCGAGCCGCTTCCAGTTGACGTCGTCTTGGAAGCCGCGCTGGGAGATGAAGGCGGGGAAGCGCGTGCCGGCGAGGATCTCGTCCCAGTCCTTGTGGTAGTTGCCCGTCAGCCCGTCATCCACCGCCTTCTTGTAGTAGTCGCGCGACACGAGCCCGGCGGTCTGCTCCGCCTTGAGCTTGCTGTCCGCGAGCATGACCAGGTGCTGAGGCAGCGAGGCCTGCCGGTGCAGGTCGACGATGTTGCCCCGGAGATCGCTGTACATGGACTTGCGGGTGGAGGCGTCCAGCCGGCTGTCGTCCGACTGCAGCATGTCGTCGTAGTCCCCGGTCATCATCAGCATCAACTGAGCCTCCACGCCGAGCTGGTGGGCGCGCAGCAGCTCCACCTTGCGGAAGTGGTTGCGGCTGGCCTCCACCAACCGGAGGCAGCTGTTGCTGTTCTTCTTGGCGTGCCACTGGTTGTGGAAGAACTCCGCCCCGCGGATGTGGTTGTCGATATCGAGATCGCAGCTGCTGGAGCCACTGCAGACGGAATCCACGGAGCACTTCTTCCCGGTGGGAGAGTTGGGATCCGGGATCCAGTGGCAGAACTTCCCGTCGACGGTGATATCGCTGTTCAGGTAGAGGTCCGCGATGTCTTCCAGGACGGCCTTCGTGGCGCCGCTGGAGCGCTGGGCCAGGAGCCGGTAGTTGTTCGCGGTGGCCGCGAGCATGTCCTCGTAGAAGGTCAGGTAGCTGGTGTGGGCGTGCACCGAGAGGAGGCTCACGTTGTGAGCCACCAGGGCGCGGTTGCTCCACGCGTAGAAGTTGAAGGCGCGCGCCTCGGCCACCGCGAGGCTGTAGGCGGTGGAGTCCGCCACGGCCTGGAGCTGGATCTTCCGCCGGGTCCGCGCGCCGATGGCGAAGGTGAGGAACACCGTCACCGTGACGAACAGCATCAGCAGCACGGTGAGGATCAGCGCCTGCCCACGCCTGGCCCGGCGCCGGGAGGAAGAAGTCCGGAGAGCTCTCGTCATGGCGGGCATATCCCCGAGGTGTTGCCGTCGATGGGGTCGCTCATCATCCGCATGGACCACGTGGAGACCAGGGGCACCGTGAAGTAGTTGCTCTGGAGCGCCTGCCGGACGATGTCCACGTCCAGGGAGGCCTCGGTGGCCCGCGTCACCCGGCCCGCGGTGCGCCGCACCGGGGTGATCGGATCCGCGCCCGTGGCCCAGGCCTGCCCCGTCTGCGAAGCCAACCACACACGGCTGATGATCCAGTTGGCGAAGGGGATGCGGTATTCGAAGAAGTAGGCCAGCCGGACGTGGACCTTCATCGGCTCTTCGTCCTGTTCCAGCTGCTGATCGAAGGGCAGTCCGGTGTAGCCGCTCACCCAGTAGTGCACGCGGATCAGGGGAATGTTGACGCCCCGGTTGGGCGGCCTGTTGTCGCCGATCAGCGTGCGGGCGGTGGCCACGAAGCGCTGGCGCATCCCGGCCTTGGTGTCCGGGAAGAGCTGGCCCAGGCTCACGGAGGGCACGAGCGCCATCAGGCCCGCGCCGATCATGTGATCGCAGTCCAGGCGGTAGACGCTGGCCGAGCGTGCCACCTTATAAGCGGCATACTCGCTCAACAGGCGCGTCTGGTAGGCGATGCTCATCTGCAGCACGCCCAGCAGCATGAACACCAGCAGCGGCAACACGATGGCCGTCTCGACCGCGGCCTGACCCCGCTCGCCGTGATGGCTGGCCTGCTGCACGAATTCCTCCCAACCAAGAAAACCAAAGCCGGGGATACCGCTGTCTCACCCACATCCACCATCGGTCATGTGGCCGAGATCCAGCATTCCGGGAATTCCATGTGTCCGCAGCGAGCCTCTCCTCAGGACTTTTCGCGGGGGAGGGTCAAAGCAGCCGCCTTGCTCGCTCGCTGAGAAAGCACCTGCTTCACGTCGTCCAGGGTGATGCCCAGGGGACGGACGGCGACGAGCAGGTGGTAGAGCACGTCCGCGGCCTCCTCGGCCGCGCGAGCCTTGTCCCCGTCCGCGCACGCCGTCACCAGCTCCGCGGCCTCCTCGCCTATCTTCTTCAGGCGCAGGTTCCGGTCGTCCAGCAGCCGCCGCGTGTAGCTGGGCTTCTCCCCCGCTGCGGGTGCCTTCGCCGCGCGCTCGGCGATTGTCGCATCCAGCGCCACCAGCGCGTCCAGCCGCCCCGGGCCGAAGCAGGTCTCCTCGCCGGTGTGGCAAGCGGGGCCCGCCTTCTCCACCCGCGCGAGCACCGCGTCTCCGTCACAGTCCGCCGTGAGGGACACCACGCGCTGCACGTTGCCGCTGGTGGCGCCCTTGTGCCACAGGCCCCGGGTCCGCGAGCGGTAGTGCATCTCGCCCGTGGCCAGGGTGCGCTCGAGCGCCTCGCGATCCGCGTGCGCCACCATGAGCAGATCGCCCGAGCGAGCGTCCTGCGTCACCACCGTCACCAGCCCATTGCCCTTGGTGAAGTCCAGCTTGGAGAGATCCAGCATCACTTTCCCTTGTTGGCTCCGAGCAGCTCGCGCACCTGCGTCGCGAGCGCCGCGTTCGTCGCAATGCCATTGCCGCCGAACGAAGTGCGCGCCCCCGTCCAGTCGGTGAACACCCCACCCGCCTCCTCGATGATGGGCTGCAGCGCCGCCGCGTCCCAGGGGGAGAGCAGCTCGTCCACCATCACCTCGGCGCGGCCCGTGGCCACCAGGAGGTAGCCGTAGCAGTCGCCCCAGGTGCGATCCATGGCGGCCTTCGCCGCGAGCGCCCGCCACGCGTTGCCTCGCTCCGGGAACTGGAGGAAGCGCTCGTCCGTGGACAGCACCATGGCCTGGGACAGCACCGACACGGAGGAGACCTTCGTCACCTTGTCATTCCAGTAGCAGCCCTGGCCGGGCGAGGCCACCAGCAGATCTCCCACGGCCGGGAAGTACGCGGCGCCCGCGAGGATGCGCTCGCCCTCGGCCACCGCCACCAGCGTGCCCCAGAGCGGCACGCCGCGGATGAACGTCTTGGTGCCGTCGATGGGATCCAGGATCCACCGGCGCCGGGCTCCGGCGCGCGTCTCGCCGAACTCCTCTCCGAGGATGCCATCCTGGGGAAAGCGCGCTTCGAGCCACTCACGCGCGGTCTGCTCGGAGGTGCGGTCCGCCACGGTGACGGGAGTGCCGTCTCCCTTGATGTCCACGGTGACGCCCTTGCGGAAGAACTCGAGCGCCACGTCGCCGGACTTCCGAGCCACCTCCGCGGCGGCCTGCATCAACCCCTGCACTTCCGTCGTCATGCGACGCTCCTGATCCTCAGGCCGCTCGTTCGGAGCAGCGTCTTGATCGCCCCGACCGTGGTGAGGCCGTCGTGGAGGATGCCCGCCACCAGCGCCGCGTCCGCCCTGCCCTCCGTGAGCGCGTCTCGCACGTGCTCCGCGTTCCCCGCCCCACCCGAAGCGATGACTGGGACGTCCACCGCCTCGGCGACGGCCCGCGTCAGGTCCAGGTCATACCCCGAACGGGCCCCGTCGCGATCGATGCTCGTGAGGAGGACCTCGCCTGCGCCACGTTTCACACACTCGCGGGCCCAGGCCACCGCGTCCAGGTCCGTGGGCGTCCGGCCGCCGCGGGTGTAGACACGCCACCGGCCGGCCTCGCGCCGGGCGTCGATGCTGGCCACCACGCACTGGGCGCCGAAGCGCTCCGCGCAGGCCGTGAGCAACTCCGGGTTCGTCACCGCCGCCGAGTTGATGCTCACCTTGTCCGCCCCGGCTCGCAGCGCGCGGCCCACGTCGTCCACGGTGCGCACGCCGCCACCCACGGTGAGGGGAATGAAGAGGCGCTCGGCGGTGCGCTGGACCACGTCCCACAACGTCTCGCGCTCCTCGTGGCTGGCGGAGATGTCCAGGAAGGTGATCTCGTCGGCGCCCTCGGCCTCGTAGCGCAGGGCCAGGGCCACCGGATCTCCCACGTCTCGCAGGCCCTCGAACTGGACGCCCTTCACCACGCGCCCACCCTTCATGTCCAGGCAGACGATCAGCCGTCGCGTCAGCATCACTTCACCTCCAGGGCGACCGAGCCCTTGGTGCTGAACACCGTCCCCGAGTCCACCAGCGCATCGCGCAGCGCGAGCCCCACGGCCTTGAACGCCGCCTCGGTGACGTGGTGGCTGTCCTTGCCTCGGAGGATGCGGATGTGGAGCGTCACCTTGGCGTGCTCGCAGAAGGAGCGCATCCAATGATCGTAGAGCTTATTGCGCAGCGGGCCGCGGTAGTAGAAGCGCCCGCACGTGTCGATGGCCGCGTGCACCAGCGCGTCATCCATGGGGATGGTGCGCTCGCCGTAGCGCGCGGCGGTGGGCGGGATGATCTGGTAGACGGCCGTGCCCACGGCGATGGCCACGTCCTCCATGATGTGGTGCCGCAGGTCTCCGCGCGCGTGGAGGTTCAGATCGAGCCCCGCGTACTTCGCGAAGGTGCCCAGCATGTGGTCGAAGAACTTCAGGCCGGTGTCCACCTTGGCCACGCCCTGACCGCGCGTCAGCTCGACGCGGATCTGCGTCTCCTTCGTCTCTCGAGTCACGACAGTCATGCGAACTCCCGTGCGACCGCGGCCGCGTCGAGCTTCCCGGTGTAGAGCGCCATGCCGATGACGGCGCCATGAGCCCCGGCGTCCGCCAGGGCTCGGAGATCCTCCTGCGTGGTCACCCCGCCCGAGGCGTACACGGGGTGCCGGCTGCTGCGCACCACCTCCTGCATCAGTGGCAGGTCCACGCCTCCCATCTGCCCCTCCTTGTGGACGGCGGTGACGAGCAAGCCACCCAGGGGCAACGGCTCCAGCGCCGAGAGCACGTCGGCGACATCCCGGGAGCTTCCGGCCGTCCAGCCGCGCGTCACCACCTCGCGGCCCTTCACATCCGCGGCCACCACCACCCGGCCGGGGAAGCGGCTGGCCATCTCGGACAGCCACGCGGTGTCCTCGATGGCGCGTGTGCCCACCACGACGAAGGAAGCGCCGCTGGCGAGCACCGCTTCCACCCGAGCCGTGTCCCGCACGCCACCGCCCACGGTGAAGGTAAGGCCCTGCTCGTGGCTCAACAGCCGGGCGATGGCCTCCAGGTTGGAGCCCTTGCCCAGCGCCGCGTCCAGGTCCACGACGTGGAACGTCTTGAAGCCCAGGCTCCGCCACTTCTTCAGCGCATCGAGCGGATCATTCACGCGCACGCGCTCGGCGTCATACGAGCCACCCACGAGCTGCACGCACGCGCCCTCGCGCAGGTCGATGGCTGGGATGGCGATCATGGCGCCACCTCGCGGAGGAACGCCTGCACGAAGCGCACACCCGCCGCGGAGCTCTTCTCCGGGTGGAACTGCACCCCGAGCACCTTGCCTCGCCGCACCGAGGCCGGGAAGCGATCCTCCTCGTGGGTCGTCCAGCCCGCCACCACTCCGGGCTCCTCGGCGCGGCAGACGAAGCTGTGGGCGTAGTAGACGGTGTCCAGCTTCGCCCCCGGCACCGCGGCATCCTCCTCCACCGAGTTCCAGCCGATGTGCGGCACATGCTTCGCGCGCAGCCGCGTCACCCGGCCCTTGAAGACGCCGAGTCCGCGTCCCTCGCCCTCGTCGCTGGCCTCGAAGAGGAGCTGCATGCCCAGGCAGATACCGAGGCACGGGAGTCCTGCTTGCAGAGCCTGGCGCATCTGCTCACGGCCGGGCTCCAGCCGAGCCGCCGCTGCACCGAACGCGCCCACGCCGGGCAGCACGAGCACATCCGTGTCCAGCGCCTTCACGGGATCCGTCTGCACGCGGACCTCCGCGCCCGCCGTGGTGGCGAGCGCCTTGGCCAGCGAGTGGATGTTCCCCGCGCCGTAATCGAAGAGGGTGACTCTCACCGCCGTGCCTCCCGCAGCGCCTGGAGCGCCGCCTCCATCATGGGCCAGGGACCGCAGCCGATCCGCAGCGCGTCTCCGACGCCGGTCAATCCTTTGAACGCTCGCACGTTCACGTCCAGCTCGCGCATCCGCGCGGCCACCTGGGGAGCGCCGGGCAGAGGAATCATGACGAAGTTGCCCTCGCACGGCAGCGGCTGGAGCCCCTGCGCCTTCAGCTCCTCCACCAACCGTTTGCGGATCTGCTTGGACTCCTCGGCCCGGGCCTTCACCCAGGGGAGCCCCTCGGTGAGCGCGGCGATGGCGGCTCGCTCGGAGACGCCGGAGTGCTTGTACGGGCCGCGCGCCTTCTCGATCTCGGCCACCAGCTCGGGGCGGCCCATGGCGTAGCCCACGCGCAGGCCCGCCAGACCGAACGCCTTGGAGAGCGTCCGCGTCACGATGACATTGGGCCGCGAGCGCACCAGATCCTCGAAGGTGACGCTGGAGAACTCCGCATAGGCCTCATCCACGAGGACGAGGCCCGGCGCCGCATCCACGAGCCGCTCGAGCGCCGCGCGAGAGACGATCGTGCTCGTGGGGTTGTTCGGGGTACAGACGTAGATGAGCCGCGCCCCCGTGGCGAGCAGTCCGTCCACGTCGATGTCGAAGTCCGGCCGCAGCCGCACCGGGACGAACTGGAGGCCGTTTACCTTCGCGAAGTAGGCCAGCATCGAGAAGGAGGGATCCGGGACAGCGATGCGCTCGCCCGGCTCCAGGAAGGCGCGCAGGGCACAGTCGATCAGATCGTCCGAGCCGCAGCCCGTGGTGAGCCACGACGGCTCGAAGCCCGTATAGGACGCCAGGGCCTGCTTGAGCTCCGGCGCGTAGCTGATCGGATAGCGCGAGACGAGCGAGGGAGCGAACTCGCGCACGGCCCGCTCGGCGGCCGGGGGCATGCCGAAGAGGTTGGTGTTGTCGCTCAGGTCCACGCGGCAGTGCACCGCTGGTGGCGAGTAGAGCGAGATGCCCTCGTAGGAGGGACGGCGGGGAATCATGGCTTCCTCCAGGCCCGAGCGGCCTCGGCGTGGGCGAAGAGTCCCTCGCTGTCGGCGAGCACGCCCACGTCCTCCGAGAGCCGCGCCGCCGCGTCATGATCCACGCGCTGGTAGGTGGTCCACCGGTAGAAGTCGAGCACGGACAGGCCCGAGTACGCATGGCCCAGGCCCGCGGTGGGCAGGACATGGTTGGCGCCCGTCATGTAGTCCCCGAAGGCGACGGAGGCGCGCTCGCCGAGGAACACGGTGCCACAGTTGCGCACGAGCGCCAGCTGCTCCCGAGCAGAGGCCGTGGCGATGAGCAGGTGCTCGGGCGCGAACTCCGAGACGAAGGGCCAGGCCTCCTCCAGGGACTCCACGCTCAGCACGGCGCCGCGCTCGCGCAGGGCGGTGGTCACAATCTCCTTCCGCTGAGCCCGAGCCGCCGCGCGCTCCACCGCCGCGGCGATGGTCTCGGCCACCGTCACACTCACGGCCAGGGTGACGCAGCAGGCGTCCGGATCGTGCTCGGCCTGGGCGAGCATCTCTCGCGCCACGGCCTCGGGATCGGCCGATCGGTCCGCGACGACGAGGATCTCACTCGGCCCAGCGGGTGCGTCGATCGCCACCGCGTCCACCACCTGGAGCTTGGCCGCGGCGACGTAGGCATTGCCTGGACCCACGATGCGATCCACGCGCGGCACGCTCTGGGTGCCATAGGCCAGGGCGGCCACCGCGCCCGCTCCACCCAGGGCGAAGACCCGATCCGCGCCCGCCAGCGCCGCCGCCGCGAGCACTCCCGCCGCGGGCAGCCCCTCCGGCCCAGGAGGCGAGCAGACGATGATCTCCCCGACTCCAGCCACCTTCGCGGGCACCACGCCCATCAGCACGCTGCTGGGGTACACGGCCCGGCCACCCGGCGCGTACACGCCCACGCGCCCGAGCGGATCCGGCCTCCGGCCCACGATGATTCCCGGCTCCGTCTCGACCTCGATGGCCTGAGGCTTCTGAGCGGCGTGGGCCTTGGCGATGTTGCGGGCCGCGCGCTCCAGGGCGTTGCGGACCTTCGGATCGAGCGACGCGAGCGCCGCCTCCCACTTCGCCCGAGGCACCTCGAGCGCCGACAGGTTCGCGCGATCGAACTCCTTCGCCATCTGCAGGAGCGCGGCGTCTCCCTCGCGGCGGACACGGGCGATGATGTCCCGGACGCGCGAGGCCACCTGGGCATCCGACTCGCCCGAGCGATCCAGCAGGCGGCGGCGGGACTCGGGAGACAGAGCCGCCAGCGGCCCTCGGTACTTCAGGGCAACAGGGCTCACGGCATCAACCTCTCGATGCGGGTGACGAGGATGCCTTCGCAGCCCACGGCCTTGAGGGCGTTGATGGTGCGGTAGATGGTCTTCGCGGGGACGACGGCGTGCACGGCCACGTAGTCACCGCCGTTCATGATGTCCACCACGGTGGGGCCATTGAGGCCGGGGATCACCTCGCGCACCTGGGGCAGCGCCCTGCGAGGCACGTTGGCCATCAGGTAACGCTTGCCCCGAGCGGCCAGCACCGAGCCCAGCGCCTGCTTCAGCTCGTCCAGCCTGTGCACGGCCTCCGAGTCGTTGCGCTTGCAGGCCACCAGCCGGGCGCTGGACTCGAGCACGGTGCCCACCTCGCGCAGGCCGTTCATCTTGAGCGTGGAGCCGGTGGAGGTCAGGTCCACGACGATGTCCGCGATGCCCAGGTGGGGAGCGATCTCGGCGGCGCCGGACACGGGCACCACGACGACCTGCTGCCCGCGCTTGGTGAAGAACTCCTGGGTGAGCCGGGGGAAGCAGGAGGCCACGCGCATCCCGTCCTTCACTCCGTCCGCCGAGGTGATGCCGCTCTCCTCGCGAGCGGCCACCACCAGCCGGCACCGGCCGAACTCCAGATCCATGAGCAGGTCCAGCTCGCGCCCGGCCTCGTTGACGAGATCCCACCCGGTGACTCCGGCGTGCGCGGCGCCATCGGCGACGAACTCGGGGATGTCCTGGGCGCGGACGAAGATGGCCTCGAACTCGCCGCCCAGCGAGGCCGTGAGGGCGCGTTCACCCCGGACACGGACCTCGAGCCCGGCGTCGTTGAACAGCTCGCGGACCTCTTCGGAGAGGCGGCCTTTGTTGGGGAGGGCGATCTTCATCATCGGAGGGTTCCAGTTCGGGGTTGGGAGGAGAACGCTGAAACGAAAAAAGCCCGTCCTGAGGGGGGACGGGCTTTCGGTCACTGCGGCAGGTCCGGGTGGATGAGGCGGCTAGGCATTCATCCAGGCATGCGCGCGGCGAGCGGTCCCGTCAGGGCCGAGCCGATGATGCGCATGGTGATGATGGATGGACACAAAACGCACGGTCAAATGAGTAACGGAAAGTGCCCCCGCGCGTCAACCTGCCCTGGCCGACGCTTGCAAACCTCCAGGGGAGAAAGCACAAGCGGGCGCCATGAGTCTCCCGGACGTCATCATCGTGGGCGGAGGCGTGATGGGCTGTAGCCTCGCGCTGCGGCTGCGCCAGGCGGGCGCGAAGGTCACGGTGCTGGAGCGCTCCATCCCCGGCGCCGAGGCCTCCAGCGCGGCCGCTGGAATCCTCGGACCTCAGATGGAGTCTGATGGCCCGGGCCCCTTCCTGGAGCTGTGCCTGCGCAGCCGCGCGCTCTATGGCGCTCTGGCCACGGAGCTGCGGGAGCTCACCGGCGTGGACATCGCCTATCTGCCCTGCGGCGCCCTCAAGGCCGCCTTCACCGAGTCCGAGGCCCATCACCTGGAAGCCACGGCGGCCTGGCAGCGGGCGCTCGGCCTGCGCGCGGAGCTGCTCGACGGGAAGCAGGCCCGCCAGCTCGAGCCATCACTCTCCCCGCAGGCCCTGGCCGCCGTGCGCTTCCCGGATGATCACCAGGTGGATAACCGGCTGCTCGTCCGAGCCCTCTCGATGGCCGTGGCGCGCGTGGGCGCCACCTTCCGCAGCGGCTACGTGCGCGGGATCGTCGAAGAGCACGGGCGCGCGGTGGGCGTGGACCTGGACGGCGATCTCCTCCGAGCCAGCGCCGTGGTCGTCGCCGCCGGCTCCTGGTCCGGGCTCGTCCAAGGCACGGCGATGAATCCCCACGCCGTGCGCCCGGCCCGAGGGCAGATGCTCGAACTCCAGACGCGGCTGCCCGTCACCGCTCACATCCTCACCTCCGAGAAGGGCTATCTGGTGCCTCGCACGGATGGGCGGGTGATCGCAGGCAGCACCATGGAGTTCGCAGGCTTCGACAAGCAGGTGACCGCCGAGGGCGTCTCCCGCATCCTCGCCATGGCCCTGGAGCTGTGCCCCGCGCTCGCTCAGGCCCCCGTCACCAACATGTGGGCCGGCTTCCGCCCCTTCACCGAGGACCGGCTGCCCATCCTGGGCCCTGGCCCCTTGCCTGGCCTCTTCCTGGCCACGGGCCACTTCCGCAATGGCATCCTGCTGACTCCCATCACTGCGAAGCTGCTTACGCAGTGCATCTTGGGCGAAAGGCCCTCGGTGGACCTCACTCCCTTCCGGTACGATCGGTTCAGTGCTAGGGCTTGAGCCTGAAGCAACCTGTCGCATCTCCAACTGGAGAGCGACCAGGAAGGCAGGGAAGGTGGTAACTTCTCGTACCTATTGGCGATCGAAACCCGGAAACCTCTAGAATCCCCCGCCGTGGAAGCCATTCCCCCAGCCCCTCCTCGCATCCTGATCGTGGACGACGACGATTCCGTCCGCGACGTCATCTCCGTCCTCCTCACGGAGGAGGGCTACAACTGCGTGGTCGCCAGCGGCGCCGAGATGGCCCTGGACATCGCCAGCGAGGCCGAGACGCCGCTGGTGATCAGCGACATGAAGATGCCGGGCAAGGATGGCCTGTGGCTGCTCGAGAACCTGCGCGAGCGTCACCCGGATACCTCCGTCATCATGCTCACGGGCTACGGCGACACGGAGTCCGCGGTGGACTGCCTGCGCCGCGGCGCGGTGGACTACCTGCTCAAGCCACCCAAGCTGACGGATCTCATCCGCGCCATCGAGCGCGCGCTGGCCAAGCGCCGCATCGAGCTGGCGCGCAAGCGCTACCAGAAGAAGCTGGAGCGCAAGGTGCGCGATCGCACCGCGGAGCTGCGCTCGGCGCTGCGAGACATCGCCAACACGTACCAGAACACGCTGCTGGCGCTGGTGGCGGCGCTGGACGCTCGCGAGCACGAGACGTCGGACCACTCGCAGCGCGTGGTGAGCTACACCGCGGCCATCGCGCAGCGCATGAGCATCGGCGGCAAGGAGCTGGAGGAGATCGGCCGCGGCGCGCTCTTGCATGACATTGGGAAGATCGGCGTGCCGGACGCGGTGCTGCTCAAGCCGGGCAAGCTGACGCCGGACGAGTGGCTGGAGATGCGCAAGCACCCGGACATCGGCTTCCAGATGATCCAGGCCATCCCGTTCCTGGACACGCCGGCGCAGATCGTGCTGTCGCACCAGGAGCGGTGGGACGGCGCGGGCTATCCGCGCAACCTGCAGAAGAACGAGATCCACATCGGCGCGCGCATCTTCGCGGTGGCGGACACGCTGGACGCGATGACGAGCGATCGGCCGTACCGCAAGGGAACGACGTTCGCCAACGCGATCCTGGAGATCAAGCGCTGCTCCAACACGCAGTTCGATCCCGAGGTGGTGCGGGCGTTCCTGGACATCGGCGAGGAGGGCCTCGTCCGGATCAAGCTGGAGATGGCCGAGCGCAAGCTGAAGCCGCCCGAGGTGGAGGCCCAGGCCCAGGACGCCGAGGCCGAGCTGGAGAAGCTCACCGAGGACGACGACATGGAGCTGACGCCGGCCCCTGAGCTGCCCGGCAACAAGGTGGCCTGACTCGGGCGCGGAGGTCTTCACCACACTGGCGCTGGAAGGCATGGCCCAGCGGCACTCGGGCGAGTACGACGGGTCGGAAACCGCACTGCCCCTGTGAGGACAGGCGTGCATCCCCGCGCAATAGGGTCCATATTCCTCTTGCTGTATGCTCGCTCTCACCTGAGATGACGCCCCCTCCCTCCGCGCCAGCCGCCGCTCCCGTGCGAGACCCGCTCGCGCCTCCGCTTCTGGACGCCCAGGGGCGGCGGATGACGTACCTGCGGCTGAGCATCACCGACCGCTGCAACTTCCGTTGCACCTACTGCTCGCCCGCCTCCTGGGGAGGCAAGAAGGACCTGCTCACCCCCGCCGAGTTCGAGCGCATCGTCTCCGTGTTCGCCGCCATGGGCATCCAGCGCGTGCGCCTCACCGGCGGCGAGCCCCTCATCCGCCCGGACATCCTCGAGATCGCCCAGCGCATCTCCGCCACGCCCGGCGTGCGGCGGGTGGCCATCACCACCAATGCCAGCCACCTCGAGCGGCTCGCCGTGCCCCTGCGCGAGGCCGGCGTCAGCCAGCTCAACATGAGCCTGGACACCCTCTCCGAGGAGACCTTCCGCCGCATCTCCAAGCAGGGAGACTTCGCCGCCACGCTGCGCGGCATCGACGCGGCGGCCCAGGCCGGCTACGACTCGCTCAAGCTCAACGTCGTCGTCATGCGCGGCGTCAATGACGCGGAGGCCCCGGCCCTCGCCCGCTACGCGCACGAGCGCGGCATCACCCCTCGCTTCATCGAGCTGATGCCCTTCGGCCAGGGCACCCCGGTTCCCACCGCCGAGCTCGTCGAGCAGATCCAGGCCGCCGGCATGCCGCTGATGCCCGAGCCGGCGGAGGATGCCTCCAGCCTCACCTCGGGCCCGGCGCGCTACTGGCGTGCCCCCACCGGCCGCGTGGGCTTCATCTCTCCCCTCACCCAGAACTTCTGCGGCGGGTGCAACCGCGTGCGGGTGGCCTCCAACGGAGACTTGCGGAGCTGCCTCGGCGGGCGCGCCCAGGCTCCGCTGCACCAGCTCATCCGCGGCGGCGCCTCGGACACGGAGCTGGCCCTGGCCATCCGCCGCGCCCTGGGCGAGAAGCCGGACGGCCACCGCTTCACCGAGGCCGGCAACGGCTCCACCCTGCTGCCCATGATGGGCATCGGCGGCTGACCCCGCAGACACCACGGGCGAGGAGAGCTCCCGCGAAGGGGGCCGCCTCGCCCGCGAAGACCTTCCGCCTACTTCAGCAGCCGGAGCGTCGCCGGGTAGCGGTACATCTCGCCGTTGTTGGCCTTGATGCCGGCGATGATGGTCAGCACCAGCGCCGCCAGGCCCACCAGCGGCAGCAACAGGGCGCCGATGGCCAGACAGATGAGGGCGGCCGACACGAAGATGGCGATCGTCACGGTGATCTGGAAGTTGAGCGCCTCCTTCGCCTGGGCCTCCACCCAGGGGGACTCCTTGCCCTTGGTCAGCATGACGATCAACGGGCCGAGGAACGGCAGCCCAATCACGCCTGCGACCAGCGCGCTCAGGTGCGCGATCATTCCCCACGTCTTCTCGTCCTGAGTCGGTGCCGGCGAGCCGGTCAGGAACGGCGACCCTGTCTGCTGCTGCTCCATGAGAGATCCCCTCCAAGAGACTCCGGGGCGCGCATGCCGCGCCCTGTCGCCCGTGTTTTGCCAGCGACCGTGCCAAATGTCACGTAAGGCACATGTCACGGCCCCGGGAAGCCTTGGAGCTCCAACAGACCTCCCGGGCCCTCAGCGGTAGAGCTCGCCGCCCGCCTTCTTGAACTCCTCGCTCTTCTCGGCCATGCCGGCCTCCAGGGCCGTCTCCGCCGCGACGCCGCTCTTCTGCGCGAAGTCCCGCACCTCCTGGGTGATCTTCATGGAGCAGAACTGCGGGCCGCACATGGAGCAGAAGTGGGCCACCTTGGCGCCCTCGGCCGGCAGCGTCTCGTCGTGGAAGGCCCGGGCGCGCTCCGGATCCAGCGAGAGGTTGAACTGGTCCTCCCAGCGGAACTCGAAGCGAGCCTTGGACAGCGCGTTGTCCCGCGCCTGCGCCCCCGGGTGGCCCTTGGCCAGATCCGCCGCGTGCGCGGCGATCTTGTAGGTGATGACACCCTCCTTCACGTCATCCCGGTCCGGCAGGCCCAGGTGCTCCTTGGGGGTGACGTAGCAGAGCATCGCCGTGCCGAACCAGCCGATCATCGCCGCGCCAATGCCGCTGGTGAAGTGATCGTACCCGGGCGCGATGTCCGTGGTCAGAGGCCCCAGCGTGTAGAAGGGCGCCTCGTGGCACACGGCCAGCTGCTTCGTCATGTTCTCCTGGATGAGGTGCATGGGCACGTGGCCCGGCCCCTCGATCATCACCTGCACGTCGTGCTTCCAGGCGATCTTCGTCAGCTCGCCCAGCGTCTCCAGCTCGCCGAACTGCGCCGCGTCGTTGGCGTCCGCGATCGAGCCGGGGCGCAGGCCGTCGCCCAGGCTGAAGCTGACGTCATACGCCTTCATGATCTCGCAGATCTCCTCGAAGTGCGTGTAGAGGAAGTTCTCCTGGTGGTGGGACAGGCACCACTTGGCCAGGATGGAGCCTCCCCGGCTCACAATCCCCGTCAGCCGCTTCGCCGTCAGAGGGATGTACGCCAGCCGCACGCCCGCGTGGATGGTGAAGTAGTCCACGCCCTGCTCGCACTGCTCAATGAGCGTGTCGCGGTAGATCTCCCAGGTGAGCTCCTCGGCCTTGCCGCCCACCTTCTCCAGCGCCTGGTAGATGGGCACCGTGCCGATGGGCACCGGCGCGTTGCGCAGGATCCACTCGCGCGTCTCGTGGATGTTGCGGCCGGTGGACAGGTCCATCACCGTGTCCGCGCCCCAGCGGATGGACCACACCATCTTCTCGACTTCCTCCTCGATCGAAGAGGTGACGGCCGAGTTGCCGATGTTGGCGTTGATCTTCACCAGGAAGTTGCGGCCGATGATCATCGGCTCCAGCTCCGGGTGGTTGATGTTGGCGGGGATGATGGCGCGGCCCCGGGCCACCTCGTCCCGCACGAACTCGGGGGTGATCTTCTTTGGGATCGCCGCGCCCCAGGAGTGCCCCGGGTGCTGCGCCGCGAGCGAGGCCTCCACCTTCAGGTTCTCGCGCACCGCCACGTACTCCATCTCCGGGGTGATGAGGCCCTTGCGCGCGTAGTGCAGCTGCGTGACGTTGGCGCCGGGCTTCGCCACGCGCGGCATGCGGCGGTGGGAGAAGCGCAGCCCGGCCAGCCGCGGATCCTGCTCGCGGGTGCGGCCGTACTCGGAGGTGATGCCCGGCAGCTCCTCGGTGTCTCCCCGGGCGGCGATCCAGCTGGCGCGGAGGGGCGCCAGGCCCTCTCTCAGCTCGATGCGCGCCTCAGGATCCGTATACGGGCCGCTGGAGTCATAGACGTAGACGGGCGGGTTGGCCGTCTCCTTCGCGTCCGGACCGTGGCTGTGGCGGGTGGGCGTCTGGCTGATCTCCCGCATGGGCACCCGCAGCTCCGGGTACCGCTCGCCAGGCATGTACACCTTGCGCGAGGCCGGCAGCGGCCCCCGCGAGATGCCCTCCAGCACCTTGCCATCGACCTTGAGGCTCCTGGACGCTCCACTCATACGGCACTCTCCTCATGGCGGCTCGGGAGGCAGGCGAGGCGGGGCGCGCTCGCCGCTTCCCTCCGCCGGTATGAACCGGTTCAGGTTCCAAGGGTCCGGCCGGGCTTCCGGCCGTCTCAGCCCCTGCCGGGGCACCCCTAGCGACGGGCGGGGTGTACCCCACGAGGGAGGGGCATTCAACCCAGCCGCGCAGCATCTGCGGGGTAGCGAGCAGACGCGCAAACGTTGCGCCCTCACGTGGACAACCCCACCGTCCTTTAGGGCCACCTTGGCTTGGACCCGAACCTGCATAACGGGTCACCACATGCACTCTTCGAGCGGGAGCCTTCATTCATGAAAACCGTTGGCGAGCTGATGACCCGTGATCTGGTCACGCTCAAGGAAACCCAGAACCTGGCCATGGCGGACGAGCTGCTTCGTCTCCACCGCATCCGCCACCTGCCGGTGGTTCGGGAGGGCAAGCTGGTAGGGCTCATCACCCACCGCGATCTGCTCAAGGCCACTTCGAACAAGACCCCGGATCCGGCGAAGAATCCCACGTGGGCGGCGGACATCATGAACCGCGAGGTGCGCACGGTGCGGCCGGACATGTCCCTGCGCGACTCCGTGAAGCTGATGCTGGACAACAAGTTCGGCTGTCTGCCCGTCGTCGGAGAGGACGGCAAGTTGCTGGGGATCCTCACGGAGGCGGACCTGGTGCGCTACGCCCAGCAGCTCCTCACCGAAATGGATCGGATGAGCGAGGCGGCCGAGTACGAGGAGTGACCCTGCCATGACATCCATCTCCGCGACCGAGTTCGAGACACGCCTTCAGTGGCATGGAGAGGAGCGGGCCACGCTCACCACCGAGCATGCCCCGCCTCTTCCGCTCGGCGACAAGATCGACCGGTTGCCGTTCCCGGATCGCTGGTCGCCCGAGACGATGCTGATCGGCGCGGCCGAGGGCTGCACCCTGCAGACCTTCCTGGACCGCGCCCGAGCCGAGCGGATTGAGATCCTCTTCTACCAGAGCTCCGCGATGGGCCGGCGCGTGGAGGGCAACGGGCTGCCGCCCCACATCACGGACATCATCGTCCGGCCCCACGTGGCGGTCCGCACCGAGGAGGATGCGGAGCGGGTGCGCCACATCTTCGCGGAGCTGCCGCGCTGGTGCTTCCCCAGCACCATCCTGCGCCTCACGCCGCGCATCGAGCCCATCGTGGAAGTATGGGATGGTCACGCCCGCCCTACTCGCCCTGAGGTAAGAGCGTAACCCTATGGTCGCTGAACGCATCCTGGTTGTTGACGACGAAGACAACGCCCGCCGGGCCATGGTCACCATCCTGGGCGAGGAGGGCTACGAGGTCGCCGAGGCCTCCAACGGCGTGGACGCGCTGGCGCGCATCGCGGAGTTCGCTCCGGCGGTGGTCCTCTCGGACGTGCGCATGCCGCAGATGGACGGGCTCACCCTGCTCAAGAAGGCGCGCGAGCAGGGCTCGGATGCCACCTTCGTGATGATGACGGCCTTCGCCAGCGTGGAGACGGCCGTCGAGGCCATGCGCTCGGGCGCCGACAACTACCTCGTCAAGCCGCTGGACGCGGACGCGGTGCTCGTCATCCTCAGCAAGGAGCTGGAGAAGCGCAGCCTGCGCCGCGAGGCCGAGTCCCTGAGGGATCAGGTGCGCGAGCGCACCCGCTTCCACAACATCATCGGGGACTCGCCCCAGCTCCAGGGCGTCTACGACCTGGTCCGGCGCGCGGCGCACACCCGCGCCACCGTGCTCATCCTCGGCGAGTCCGGCACGGGCAAGGAGCTCATCGCCCAGGCGCTGCACCAGGAGTCGCCGCGCAAGGACAAGCCCTTCATCCGCGTGCACTGCGCCGCGCTGTCCGAGAACCTGCTGGAGAGCGAGCTGTTCGGCCACGAGAAGGGCTCCTTCACCGGCGCGGTGGCGCGCAAGGAGGGCCGCTTCGAGCTGGCGGACGGGGGCACCCTCTTCCTGGACGAGCTTGGCGAGATCTCCCCCTCCGTGCAGGTGAAGCTGCTGCGCGTGCTCCAGCAGCGCGAGTTCGAGCGCGTGGGCGGCACGCAGACGATCAAGGTGGACGTGCGCATCGTCGCCGCCACCCACCGGGATCTGGCCGCCGAGGTGAAGGCGGGCCGCTTCCGTGAGGATCTCTTCTACCGGCTCAACGTCGTCTCGGTCACCCTGCCCCCGCTGCGCGACCGCAAGAGCGACATCCCCGCCCTGGTCAGCCACTTCCTGGAGAAGTACAGCGACAACTACGGCAAGGAGGTGAAGGGGCTGGCACCGGGCACGCTCCAGGCCCTGCTGGCGCACGACTGGCCGGGCAACATCCGCGAGCTGGAGAACGCCATCGAGCGGGCGGTGGTGCTGGCCCAGGGTACGGAGCTGGCCACGGACGATCTGCCGCCCGTGCTGAGAGGCCCTCGGCCGCTGGGCTCTGGCTCGAACAGCCTCATCCCCGGCGCCACCATGGCCACCATCGAGCGCGAGGCCATCCTCCGCACGCTGGAGATGGTGCAGGGCTCCACCAGCCGCGCCGCGGAGATCCTCGGGATCAGCGTGCGGAAGATCCAATACCGGCTGAAGGAATACAGTAGCGGCAAGACACCCTCCTCGGACGAGGAGCCAAAAGAGGGAGCAGCGGTGGAGTCCTCGGGTTGATAGGGTGAGCCGTGGGCCTGACCATCTCAGGCCTCGTTCAACCGTACTCTGGAGGATCGTGTGGGGTTCTGGGGAGAGCTGTTCATCGGTATGGCGGTGATGATCCTGCTCGTGGTGCTCCTGGGGCCCGGGCTGTGGAGCTCGCGCGTGGACATCCACAAGGCGGATGACCGCAAGCCCAAGGATCAGGGCAAGGACGTCCCGCCGGGCCAGTAGCCCTCCGGCCCAGCGCTCAGGGCGAGGCCTGCGCCGGGAGGACGATCTCCCGCACCTCGCTCTGCCAACTTCCTTTGTTGAGCAGGGGCAGCACGCTGCCTCGCTCGTCCGTCCAGGTGACCGAGGCAGGCCCCAGCAGCTCCAGGCGGCGCACGTTGGAGGTCGCCTTCACGAAGGTGGGCCCCCAGGAGAACTCCGCGTCCGGGCTCAGCAGCACCCACACGCTCCGCGCGGGGTTGTCCTTGGGGTTGTAGACGACCAGCGTGGCGTGCATCCCGAAGGCCCGCGCGTGCGCGAGCGCGATGGGCACCAGATCCAGGTGCGCGTTGCTGATGTGGAGGGCCAGCACCCCGTGGGGCGCCAGGTGCTTGCGGTAGACGGTGACGGCCTCCTCGGTGAGCAGGTGCACGGGGATGGAGTCCGAGCTGAAGGTGTCCACCGCGAGCACGTCGAAGCCCTCGGCCTGGCCCTGCTCCAGCTCCCGCTCGAGTGAGATGCGCGCATCGCCCTCCACCACCTCCACGCGCGCCGGGGTGTCCGCCAGATAGCTGAAGTAGCCGCCCTCGCCTCGCGCCAGGGAGATGATCTTCGGGTTGATCTCGTAGAAGCGGACGGAGTCCTCCGCCTGGGCCAGCGCGGCGGTGGAGCCCACGCCCAGCCCCAGCACCCCGATGCGCAGCCCCGGCGGCAGCCCCACGGCCTCACGCAGGCGCCGGTGCTCGGCGACGGCCAGCCCCAGCCCGCTCTCGGGCGTGAAGTAGGACATGGGGAGCCGCCGCTTCACGGGATCGGTGTATTGGACGCCGTGGGCGATGGCGCCGTGCTTGAGGGTGAAACGGTGCTCCTCGGGCTTGTCCCGGCCTTGCTCCAGCACCTGCACCACGCCGAAGAAGTTCCGCGCCGTCAGCCGGATCTCGCGCCGGAAGTCCGCCACCGCCACGCCCAACCCGACGATCACGAAGGCGAGCAGGAACATCCGAATGCTCCGCCGCAGCCGCTCCAGCCGCTCCTCGCCGGGAGGGCGTGGCAGCATGGTGACCAGGGCGATGAGACAGCAGGCCGCCAGCGCCAATGGATACTCCGCATAGGTGACGAAGATGCGCGGCGCGATGATCGTCACGATGATCCCGCCCAGCACTCCGCCCACGGACACCCAGAGGTAGAAGGCGCTCAGGTAACGGGGCGCGGGCCGCAGCCGGTACAGCTCGCCGTGGCACACCATGCAGCCGGCCAGGAGCGCTCCACCGTACGCGAGGATCTGCAGGCCAAGCGCCGTGTGCGGCCCCGCGAGGACGACCCGCGTCACGCCCGCCACCGCGACGATGAGCAGCAGGGAGAACAGCGTGCGCGAGTACAGCGCCTCCCGCTCGAAGGCGATGATGAAGGTGAGCAGGTAGAGCGCCAGGGGCAGCACCCACAAGAACGGACCAGCCGCCACGTCCTGCGAGAGCTGGTTCGTCGTGGCCAGCAGCAGCACCGACGCGCACCCGCTCAGCCCCAGCCACGCCAGCGTGCGCCCCAGCCCTGGCCGAGCGCTCGCCTCATCCGACAAGCCCGCTGCCAGCTCCGGCGACACGGCCTCCGCGGGCGCGGGCGTCAGCTCCCGGCTCCACACGTCCCTGGCGCATACGGCGCAGCCCGCGACGAACAGGACAAAGCCCGCGGCCCATCCCCACCCCTGCAGGCTGCGCGGCACGGCGGGCTCGACGACAAACGGATAGCTCAGCAGCGCCAGCAGCGAGCCCGCGTTGGACAGCGAATAGAGCCGATACGGCGAGGCGCCCGGCCGAGCCCGGGCGAACCAGCTCTGCAGCAGTGGCGCCGTGGTGGACAGCGCGAAGAACGGCAGGCCAATCGTCACCGCCAGCATCGCCAGGAGCCGGCCGGTGAAGCCCTCTACGCCCGTGGGCCGCCACTCCGGACCGGGCGCCACGGGCGAGCCCACCAGGAGCGCGCGAGCGGCGAGCACCACCACCGTGAGCCCCAGCAAGCCCAGGTGCAGCTTCACCTGAGCCCGAGGCGCCAGGCGCGTAGCGACGACATGCGCGTAGGCGTAGCCGGCCAGCAGCGCCGCCTGGAAGAAGAGCATGCAGGCCGTCCATACCGCGGGCGTGCCCCCGAACCACGGCAGCGCGAACTTCCCCGCCAGCGGCTGGACTCCAAAGAGCAGAAAGGCACTGGCGAAGAGCGTGAGGGCGTACCGACGCATGCGGTACGCAGGCTACCTCACCGCTGGGCCGGGAACAGACGCAGCCTTGGGCAATCGCACCACGAAGCGCGCTCCCCCGCCCGGCGCCTCCGCCACCTCCAGCCCGCCCCCATGCTGAGTCACGATCGAGTGCACGATCGAGAGCCCCAGCCCCGAGCCCTGCGCCTTCGTCGTGAAGAAGGGCTCGAAGATGCGATCGCGCAGCGCCACGGGCACTCCCGGGCCTGTGTCATCCACCGTCACCCAGATCTGGTGCTCATCCTCGCCCGTGGAGATGCGGACCTCCCCGCCCTCGGGCGTCGCGGCCAAGGCGTTGAGCACCAGGTTGATGAGCACCTGCCGCAGCCGCTCCTCCTCGCCCGCCACCCGAGAGCCAGGCACGGGGCCCACCAGCTCGAGCCGCACCTTGCGTGCCTCGGCCTCGCCTGCCAGCAGATCCACCACCCGGCGCAGCAGCGGCTCCACCTCCACCGGCGCCGGGCTGAAGTCCCGAGGCCTCGCGAACTGGAGGAAGTCCTCCAGGATGTGATCCAGCCGCCGGATCTCGTCGCGCACCAGGTTCAACGGCTCGATCAGCGCTTCCTGCTGGGTGTCCGGGAGCTTGCGCACGCGGCGCTCCAGCACCGTGAGCTGCAGCGCCGCCGCGTTGAGTGGGTTGCGAATCTCATGGGACAGGCCCGCCGTCATCGTCCCCACCGCCGCCAGCCGCTCCGTCATCTGCGCCCGGCGCGCCAGCTCCCGCTTCTCCGCCTGCAATCTCACCTGCCGCATGGCCTGCTCCACTGTGAGCAATAGCTCCTGGGGCGCACACGGCTTCATCAGGTAGGCGCACGCCCCGGCACGCACCGCCGCCACCGCCGTCTCCAAGGTGGCGAAGCCGGTGAGCAGCACCACTTCGGACTCGGGCAGTTCTTGCTTCAGCTCCGCTGCGAGCGCCGTGCCATCCCCGTCCGGGAGGCGGAGGTCCACCAACGCCACATCGAAGCCGCTCTTGGCTCGCGCTCGCGCGGCGCGGCAGCTGTCTGCCAGGTCTACCTCGTAGCCCTCGTCCCCCAGCAGATCCTGGAGGTTGTCGAGGAAGGCGGTGTTGTCATCCACCACCAGGACACGAGGACGGTGCGCCGCGGAGCTCATGCGGCGGCCTTGCCCGCGGTGTGCACCTGCTCCAGGGCCTTCAGGAGGGCCGCGGTGTCGAAGGGCTTGGAGAACACTTGGTCCCCTGGGTCGATCGAGGTCATCTCCGGATAGGCGGTGATGATGAAGGTCGGCAGGTCCGGGAAGCGGGCCTTCAGCCGGCGCAGCGCCTCGCCATCGGGGCCGCCGGGCAGGCGCAAGTCCACCAGCGCGGCGAAGGGCTTCACCATGGAGAGCCGATCCGCCTCCATCACCGAGCGGGCCGTGACACAGGAGAAGCCCCGCGTGCGCAGCACCTCGTTGAGGTTGTCCGCCAGCGCCGGATCATCCTCCACCAGGGCCACCAGCCCATCCCGCCGCGCGGACGACAGCAACCCCAACAGCGTGGGCAGCGGCACCGGCTTGGGCAGCACCGCCAGCAGCCCCTCGCTGCGCGCCGCCTCCAGATCGTTCTCTCCCGGGTGGGCGGTGATGACCACGGCGGCGATGCCCGGATCCACCTTGCGGATCTGGCTCACGGTCGCCGCGCCGCTCATGCCCGGCATCTTCATGTCGGTGAGGAGCGCGTCGAAGCGTGTCGTCTTCGCCAGCGCGAGCGCCTCGGCGCCGTCGGTCACCACGGTGGCCGAGTCGCCCGAGTCTCGGAGGATCTCCGCGATGTTCTCCGCGAAGGCCCGGTTGTCATCCAAGAGCAGGTAGTGCCGCACGGGCCCCTCCTTGAGGCGCGATCGGTAGTCGGAGCAGGAAGCGGGCGCCGGAGCCCCCCTCGGGACGCGGCGCGTAGATGATGGAGCCGCCGTGGCGCTCCAGGATTCGCTTGACGAGCGGCAGGCCCAGACCAATGCCGCGCGCCTTGGTGGTCATCAGCGGCTCGAAGAGGCGCCGGCGGATGGACTCGCTCACCCCCGGCCCCGAGTCCTCGAACGCGAGCTCCACGCTGTCGGCGAGCGCCGTGGCCTTCAGCTCCACCGTGCCGGCCTCGCCCACCGCCTGCACGGCGTTCTCCAGGAGGTTGAGGAAGACCTGCCGGAGCTGGTGGGGATCGCCTCGCACCTCGGGCAGCTCCGCCAGCCCCTGCGCGCTCACGAGCACTCGCGCCGGGTGCTGCACCGCCAAGAGCGCGCTCTGCCACACGGTCTCCAGCTTCACGGGCTCGTGCTTCAGCGGCTTGTCGCGGATCATGTCCAGCAGATCCGAGACGATCCGGTTGGCGATCCCCACCTGCTCGCCGATGCGATCCAGGTGCTTGACGGTGCGCTCGTCCCCCTGCCCTACCCGGCCTTTGATGATGAAGAGCGACGTCTCGATCACCCCGAGCGGGTTGCGCAGCTCATGGCCGATGGAGCCCACCAGCTGGCCGAAGGTGGAGAGCCGCTCGTTGCGCGCCTGCTGCGCGAGCAGATCCTCCCGGTAGGTGTGGAGCATGATGGCCAGCTCCAGATCGAGGATCTTCGAGAGCGCCATCCGCATCGCCACCAGCTCCTGGGGCCGCTCGCGGTAGTGCTCGTCGATGAGCGCGTTGAACTCCCGCCGCAGCACGTTCATCGCGCCGAACATGTAGTGCTGGGGAAGCGCGATGCGCACGTGCATGCGCCCGATCCGGCAGCGCAGCTCGTAGTACGCCTCATCCCACGGGCCCCGCAGCAGCTGATCCATCCAGATCTGCAGCGTGCCCTTGAGGTGGCCCACCTGGCGCTCGCCCCCCTCGAGGGCCGTGCGTGCGCCCTCGTGCTCCAGGATGCGGGCGTAGAACACCTCGGCGATCCGGTTGAACTCGCCGCGCGCCACCCCGTGGAGGGAGAGCAGCGCCTGCTCGTCCTCCGGGCTGAAGCCGACGTACCTCTTGAGCTCCTCGAACAAGGTCTCTGCCATCACGAAGCAGCCTAATGCCAGCCCTGGCGCTGGATAGCCACTCTGTGTCCCGTTCAGTTCGTTTGTCCCGCCCTCACCCGGCCACAGGAGCATCCGCCCAGGGCAGCTGCTCCACGCGGCACCCCACCTGCCGGGCCAACTCCATCAGCAGCAGCTCCCGGTGGGTGCGCAGCTCCAGCCGCAGGCGCTGCTGGTGCTTGAGGAAGTGCAGGCCATGGACGACCTCGAGCATGGTGGCCTCGCCCGAGGAGAGCGCCAGCAGCGCCGAGCCCAGCGCCTCTTCAGCGGCCGGCAGCAGCTGGTTCTCCACGGCGTCCAGGCGGTTGTCCACGCTCGTCAGCCGCGCGAGCACCCGCTCCACCCCTGGGCTCGACGCCCTGGAGCCAAGCGCCTCGCGGCTCAACGTCCCATCCGGGGACCACGGCGGCGCCACCTCTCCCTCCAGAATGGCGTTATCGGGATCGGCCTTGCCCTGCTCATCGAGCAGCTCCGTCCGCGCGTCCGCCAGCTCGTCCACCTCCTGCTGCGCCAGGAGCAGCTCCGCGTCGAGCTGTACGCGCTCGTGCGAGTAGATGACGTCCTGGGAGGCGTGGGCCGTGAGCTGGCTGAGTGTGTCCAGGAAGTCCCGCACCCCCTCCTCGATCAGCCGCGCCTCCCGGTTGAAGCGCAGCCATAGCTGAACCCGCGCCTCCTCCTTCCCCGGGGACTCGAGGAAGCGTGACAGGCTCAAGCTCCGTGGCGAGGGCTCGGCCGGCGGCTGCACGCGCTGACGCGGAGGAACCACCGGCAGGGGCGAGCCTGGCTCCACGGCTCCGGCCAGGCTGGCCGTGGCGCTCAGGAGCACAGCGAGGAGGAGGAAAGAAGGGCTGCGGGAAACCATATCGGACTCCGTGAACCGGAGACGGGCCCCCGGGTTCGCGGACCTACAGCAAGCCCCGCGCCACAGCGTCTGCCCAAAAATCCCTGAGCCATCCCGCAAGGCTTGCGGCGAACCCCGAAGGGAGCGCATCCGCTGCGCCAAGGTCAAAAACCAGTGAGAACGGCAAAACAGGGCAAAGCCCTCTTCACTTCCAGTGCCTTTCAGGGGCTCGGGGCGGACAGTCCGCATCTCGCGGTCGTGAAGTGTTTAAATCTGGAACCCGACGTCCTTCGCTCGGGGTGAGTGCGGGGCAGACCGCGGGTCCCCGCACGGCGCGAGACTTGTGGACCGTAAGTAAGGGGAATTCATGGACGCAGTACCGCACGGGAGCACGGTGGGGGAGCTCTCCTCTCCGCTCCTGGCAAGCTCCGAGCTGGTGGGCCGCCGCTACCAGGTTCTGGAGGTGGTGGGCCGAGGCGGCATGGGCACGGTCTATCTGGCGCGGGATCGGCTCGCCGGCGTCGTGGCGTTGAAGCGGCTCCACCGATCGATCGACGAGCTGGCCGAGGAGGCCACCCGCAGCTTCGGTGCCAAGACGGCGCCGCCGGAGATCGCCCTCGGGCTGGCGGACGAGTTCAAGGTCCTCACCTCCCTGCACCACCCGCACGTCATCAGCGTGCTCGACTACGGTTTCGATAGTCAGGCGCGCCCCTACTACACGATGGATCTGCTCAAGGGAGCGCAGACCATCACCGAGGCGGGGAAGAACCAGCCGCACGAGGAGCGCATCCGCCTGCTGGCGCAGGTGCTCCAGGCGCTGGCGTACATGCACCGCTGGGGCGTCATCCACCGCGATCTCAAGCCGGGCAACGTGCTCGTCGTCGATGGGCAGGTGAAGGTGCTCGACTTCGGCCTCGCCATCGCCCGGGAGCGGCTGGATGCGCAGGGCACGGTGGGCACGCCTGGGTTCGTGGCGCCGGAGCTCTTCGAGGGACAGCCGGCCTCGGCCGCCTCGGATCTGTTCAGCCTGGGGATGGTCGCCTACCGGCTCTTCGCCGCGCCAGCCCCCGGGCGCTCCGCGGGGCTGCCCGAGGGCTTCGAGCAGAGCGCGCTCGGGCAGGTGCTGCGCAAGCTGAGCGCCCCGGATCCCAAGCACCGCTACCGCAGCGCCGAGGAGGCCCTGAGCGCGCTCACCGAGGCGACGGGCCACCAGATCGTCACCGAGACCTCGGCCACACGCGAGAGCTTCCTGCAGGGCGCGCGCTTCGTGGGCCGCGAGCGCGAGCTGCACCGGCTGGAGCAGGTGCTGGCGCTGGCGCTCAATGGCCGCGGGAGCGCGTGGCTGGTGGGAGGCGAGAGCGGCGTCGGCAAGTCCCGGCTCCTGGATGAGGTGCGCACCCTGGCGCTGGTGCGCGGCGCCGTGGCCGTGCGAGGCCAGGGCGTCACCGGCGGCGGCAGTCCGTATCAGGAGTGGCGCTCGGTGCTGCGCTGGCTGGTGCTGCTGGCCGAGCCGACCGACTTCGAGGCGGGCGTGCTCCGGCCGCTGGTGGAGGACATCGAGGCGCTGCTCGGCCGGCCCGTGCCCGCCATGGTCGAGCTGGATCCCGAGATGGCGCGGGCGCGCCTGTTCGCCGTGGTGGAGGATCTTTTCCGGCGGATGCCGCAGCCCACGGTGCTCGTCCTGGAGGACTTGCACTGGGCGCACGGCGAGTCGCTGGGCCTGCTGGCTCGAATCTCCGAGCTGGCGAAGACCCTGCCCGTGTTCATCCTCGCCAGCTACCGGGACGACGAGCGCCCGGAGCTGCCGGGAGAGCTGCCGGGGATGGAGGTGCTGCGGCTGCCTCGCCTCGGTGAGGACGCCATCGCCGTGCTCACCGAGTCGATGATCGGTGTTGCCGGGCGCTCACCGCAGATCCTCGAGATGCTGCGGCGGGAGACGGAGGGCAACCCCTTCTTCCTCGTGGAGGTGGTCCGGGCGCTGGCCGAGGAGACGGGACAGCTCGGCCGGATCGGCAGCGCGCCGTTGCCCGCCAAGGTGTTCCCGGGTGGCGTGAAGCAGATCGTCCAGCGGCGGCTGGCGAAGCTCCCCCCGTCGGCGCGCGAGCTGCTCCAACTGGCGGCGGTCATCGGGCGCCGGATTGATCCGAAGGTGCTGAGCAAGTGCGCTCCGAGCATGCGCATGGACTCGTTCCTGTCCGAGTGCGCGAGCGCCGCGGTGCTGGACTTCTCCGAGGGCCAGTGGCGCTTCGCGCACGACAAGCTGCGAGAGGGCGTGCTCGCGGATCTCCCGGAGCGCGCCGAGCCGCTGCTGCACCGCCAGGCCGCGGTGGCCATCGAGGCGGTGTACCCGGAGTCCCACGAGTGGATGGTGGCGCTCGCGTTCCACTGGGGCAAGGCGGGCGACAAGGACAAGGAACTTCACGCCGTGAAGAGAGCTGGCGAGCTGGCCCTGGCGACCTATGCCAGCCGTGAGGCCATCCCCCACCTGGAGCGCGCCCTGACGCTGCTGGCTCCCAGCGGGGTGGATGCCGGGGCCCTGACGCCCAAGCAGCGCGCCCAGCTCGGGCACATCGAGGCGCTGCTGGCGGATGCCTACTTCCAGCTCGGACTGCTGGACAAGTGCCGCGAGCACGCCGAGCGCTCCCTGCGGTACTTCGGCTGGCAGGTGCCCTCGTCCTCCGCGGGCTGGGGGGTGGGCGTCATGGGCCAGTTCCTCCAGCGCGTCGCTCAGGCCACGGTCCCCGAGGCGTTCGAGGTCAGCCACACCGAGCGGCTGGAGCACCGCGCCGAGGCAGGCCGCATGCTGCTGCGGCTCACGGACATGTTCCTCTTCTCCCAGGACATGCCGCGCCTGCTCTGGTCTGGCCTGCGCATGCTCAACACCTGCGAGCCCCTGGGCCCCTCCCCTACCCTGGCCCGCGGCTATGCGCTGATGTCGCTGGTGACTGGCCTCCCGCCCACGCGCCCGATCGCCGAGATCTGGATGCGGCGCTCGCAGGAGATGGCCGAGCAGGTGGGCACTCCCATCGACGTGGCCTATGTGCTGTCTCGCAACGCGGCGGGCGTCATCGCCACCGCGCGCTGGGAGGAGTTGGAGACCTGGGCCGAGCGCTCGCTCTCCATCGCCAGCAGCCTGGGTGACTACCGCCAGTTGGAAGAGGCCTGCGCGGTGCTCACGGCCTCGAACACGTGCCGGGGGCGGTACAGGCGCGCCATCGAGGCAGCCGAGCGGATGGAGAGCTCGGCGCGGCGGCGCGGCGCCACCCAGACCCAGCTCTGGGGGCCCGTCATGCGCATCGGGCCGATGGTGCGCCTGGGCCGCTCCATGGAGGCCGTCCTCATCGCCTCCTCCGAGATGGCCCGAATCGAGGCGAACGTCGACGTCGCGTCGAAGATCGTCCTCTATGGCACCCTGGCGCTGGCCTGGCTGCGGCAGGGCAACGTCGAGCAGGCGCGCCGCCTGGCCTCGCAGACGCTCGAGGTGCTGCGGTCCATCAAGCCCGTCACGTTCTTCCTGTACCCCGGCATCATCGCGATGAACGAGGTGCACCTCACGCTCTGGGAGCGCTCCGCCGAGGGCTCCGCCGAGCGGGAGCAGCTGGCGAAGGACGCTCGGGCGGGGATGCAGATCCTGCGGACCTTCGCCCTGCTCCTGCCCTTCGCGCGCTCCTTCTCGTGGCTGTGCCGCGGGACCGAGGCCCAGCTCTCCGGCCGTCCCGCGGTGGCGCGCCACGCCTGGCTCAAGGCGCTGGCCGAGGCGGAGAAGCTCAAGATGCCCTTCGAGCTGGGCCGCGCGCAGTTCGAGCTGGGCCGCCACCTGGATCTCCAGGACCCCAACCGGCGGACCTACCTGCTACGGGCCCGGGCGCTCTTCTCGGAGCTGGCGATGCCGGACGAGATCTCGCGGGTGCAGGCGGAGCTCGATCGCGGGTGAGCCTCAGCGCGGAGGGTTGAGCACGAGATCGATCAGCCGGAGCGTCATGCCTCCGGTGAAGTCGATGGTGGCCCCGTTGAACCAGTCCACCGCGTCTCCGAGCAGCACCGAGACGAAGCGGGCCACCTCCTGGACGGTGCACATCCGCCCGGCCGGGTTCATCCGGGAGTGGGCCGCCTCCAGCTGCGCCAGCGCCTCCGGCGAGTAGACGTGCTTGAGGGCCGGCGTCATCACCGTGCCGAACTTGAGCAGGTTCACCCGGTGGCCGCGCGGCCCCAGCTCGATCGCCAGGTGGCGCACGTAGATCTCCAGGGCGGCCTTGGCGGCGGTGATGGCGCCCGTGTTGTGGAGGTGAGACTCGGTCAGCGGGTTGGTCAACCCCAGCAGGCGAGCCTGCGGCGCGAGCAGCTCCTTCTCCGCCAACGCCTGGGCCCAGTAAATGAACGAGTGGGCCATCGCATGGAAGGTGCGCTCCAGCTGCTTGGGGTGCAGCTGATCCTTCTCCCCCGAGACGAAGCGCCCCACGGAGCCGCTGGCGATCGAGTGGACGAACAGCTTCACGCTCCGCGGTCCCGCCAGGGCCAGCAGGGCCTCCGCGCCCTGGGCCGCACCCTCAGGAGTTCCCGCGTCTCCCCGATGCATGACGATGCGGCGGCCGGTGGCGGCCACGTCGCGCTCCACCTGCTCGGCCTGCTCCAGGTAGCGCCCCCGGTGCACTCCGAACACGTTGAGCCCCCGCGAGCCCGCCACCTCCACGGCGATGGCGGCCCCCGTCCCTGACGACGCGCCGAGAACGAGCGCCCACTGCTCCGCGCTCATGCGGCCTCCTTCCGGCCTCGAGCCCCATCCATGAGCGCCTGGACGGACCCGCGAACCTCCTGGTGCAGCTCCACCAGCGCCGCTCGGTTCGAGGGATCGATCTTCTCGTCGAGGTGCCGCCGGATCGGCTCGCCAATGAGCTGCGTCATCTTCACTGGGAGCGGCAGCGCGAACGGCCACAGCCCCGTCGCGCCAAGGCCCAACCAGAGCGGGAGCCCTCCCGGAATGTGGAGGCGGCGCCCGAGCGCATAGCCATCATTGAGGCCGATATAGGCATCATCCACGCCGTCGCCGGCCACGGGGACGATGGGCAGGCCATGACGGATCGCCAGGCGCAGGTACCCGAGCCGCTCGCCCCAGTCGACCTGGTAGCGGTGGCGGAAGCTGCGGCAGCCCTCACGGGTGCCGCCGGGCTGCACGAGCACATGCTCGCCCCGCGCCACGGCCGCTTCGATCCCGGGCCCATCTCCGGTGACGAAGCCCAGGCCATCGCTAAACCAGCGCAGCACCCGGTTCTGACCGAAGTAGCCGTGGATGATGCCGTGAGGCAGGTAGCCCAGCCGCTCGTAGAGGGTGACCGTGAGCATGCACTGATCGAGCGCAAAGGGCCGGCCGTGGTAGGCGACGATCAACTTCGCGCCCGGCTGCAACAGGGTCTCCAGCCCGAGGACTTCGTAGCGATGCCACGCGCGCAGCACCCGGAACGCCGCCAGCCATGCCGCCAGGGGAGCCCCTCCAGCCTGGCTCATCCGCCCACCTGATAGAGGAGCGCGCCCTGGGAGACGCCCGCTCCGACTCCGATCATCAGGATGAGCTCCCCCGGGCGCACGTCCCGGGTCCGCAGCAGCAGATCGAGGCTGTACGGAATCGCCACGCACCCCACACTGCCCACGTCCCGAACCATGGGGACGAGCTTCGCCCTGTCCAGGCCGAGCCCGTCCACGACGGCATCGAGCAGCGCGCCGTTGGGCTGGTGGGGCAGCAGCCACTGGACGTCCTGCAGCTTCACCCCCGCCTGCTTCAGTACGGCCTGGGTGGAGGAGCCCAGGGCATCCACCGCGATCTGGAAGATGTCCTGCCGCGAGGCATGGAAATGGATCTTCTCGAGCTTGCCGGTGAGCAGCGACTGCCCGAAGCCGGTATCCGGAGGCAGGGTGCCGTTGTTGGCGAGCGACACCCCCAGCACGCCCTCCCCCGGGCGCGCGGTGCCGAGCACCGCCGCCGCGGCCCCATCCCCCAGGACGAGATAGGGCCGGGGATTGCTCGGGTCGAGGCCGCGCGAGGTGAACTCGACGACGACGATCGCCACGGGCCCCAGGCCAGTGGCCACCGAGCGGGCGGCCACATCGAACGCCGAGAGGAAACCCATGCACGCGTTGTTGATGTCGAACGCGTCACACGAGCCGGTGAGCCCGAGCGCTCCGGCGATCATGCTCGCGGTGGCGGGAGCGGTGGCATCCCCTCCCGTGGCGGTGACGAACAGGATGCGCCGCAGATCCGTGGCCGCCACCTTCGCGGCATCGAGCGCGCGCCGGAGCACCTCCACGCCCACGTCCGTCATGCGAGTGCCGGGCTCGACCCAGTAGCGAGTGCGGATGCCCGTGCGCTCCTCCACCTTCGCGGGATCCCGGCCCACCTTCCGAGCCAACTCCTCGGTCGTCACCGCCCGCCCCGGCAACAGGCCGGCGGTCCCCAGGATCCGAACCGGGATCATGCCGACTCCCGCTCGTGCGGCAGCCCGATCCCACGCTTCTGCAGCAACGTCTCTCCCAGCGAGAGCGCCTTGGAGAGCAGATCGCCCCGGCGCAGGGACATCAGCTTCCAGCGTGCCTCGATCTCATCGAGGGTCGGCCCCAGGACGCTCGCCGCCTTGTCCACGAACTCCTGCCCCTTGCCAAAGGCCCAGGGAGGAATCGGGGTGAAGGGCAGGCCGAAGACCACGTCGGCGCCGTACGCGTTCTTGTCCCCATCCGAGTGGAACAGGATGAGGGTCGAGCGCACCAGATCGGCGAAGCGCAGGATCGGGTTGAGCCCATGCAGGAACCACCCCACCTTGCCCGGGAACATGGGAGCGGAGTCCTCCTTGTCCGGAGGATCCGAGAGCACGTTGGAGGCGATGACCAGGTTGGCGCGCTGGGAAACGAGCACACTGGCGGGGACGCTGTTGATGAAGGCGCCATCGACGACGCGGCCGTTGTTGTCGGTGTAGTCCGGAGACAGCATGCCGGGCATGATCCCGCTGGAGCGGATGGCCTCCCCCAGCGTGCCTTTCTGGCGCACCCACGCTTGCGACAGGGAGACGTTCGTCCCCACGGGGAAGAAGGGCAGCGCGACCTTCTCCAGCCGCCGGTGGTCGAGGATGCGATCGAAGGCGTAGGCGATGGCGCTCGAGTTGATCATGCTGAGCGCGACGACCCCGAGGAACTTGTAGCCCTCCTTCAGGAGCAGCTCCAGCCCCGCCTCGCCCATGCTGCTGAAGAAGGCGCCCGCCACGGCCCCGAAGCTCGTCCCGCTGACCACGTCGATGGGGATCTTCCGCTCGAGCATCCCCCGGATGACCGCGATCTCGGCGTAGCCCCAGGAGCCCCCCGCGCCCAGCGCGAGCCCCACCACGCGCTCGGTGATGGCCCGCGCCCAGCGCTGGAACATCTCCTGCTCCGCCCCGGTGGAGCTGGAGAAGGAGCGGCTGGAGAACGACCGCGGGTCGAGCACGAGGCGCATCGTCCCCGCGGGGAACGCGGGGCCCGGTTCGCGCTCCGAGCCCGGCACCAGCAGGGCGGTGTACAGGATGGAGCCCTGAGTGAAGCCGGGAGGTTGCCCCGCGGCGAGCGGATCGCGAGAGAGGTAGACCAGCTTCCAGGACACCTCCCCACCCAGGAACGGCCGGAAGCCCGAGGCGCTCCCCTCGGGAGGCACGAGCCCCTGCCACAAGCGGGGATCCACCTGCACGAAGAGGTAGTCCCACTTGCCCCGGAGTTCCTGCGCCAGCTGCTGGAGCGCCTGGGCCGCGGCCGGGCCGTTGGGAGCCTGGAGGCGATAGGACGGCACCTCCCCGCGGCGGAACTCCGGCACGGGCTCCGGCGGGCTTGGCTGCGCGGACGCGACCAGCTCCACC
>NZ_JBJMQP010000122.1:0-28331 GCF_045802625.1 Hyalangium sp.
GCGCGGCCGCCAGCCGCGGCTGGAGCAGCATCCCCAGGCCGAAGAAGCGGTTCCAGTAGAGGAGGGTCTCCACGTACTCGCCCGCCGCGCCGCCGCCCGTGCGCTGCCTCCAGGTGCTCACCGCGAGGAAGAGGATCATCGCGAGCGCGAAGTAGCTCCCCTCACTCCAGCGGCCGAGCCGGGGCGCGGCGAACTTCCGGAACAGCCACGCCAGCAGCGTGCACCCCATCAGCGCGTGCATGAACCAGAAGATGGAGTAGGGAGGGAGCCACGCGGTGGGCAGCCGCTGGAGCAGCTGCACCCAGGACTCCAGGCCGTGGGGCCTGCCGCGCCGCAGCTCCTGCATCGCGAACAGCGCGGGCGCCCACACCAGCATGGGGACCAGCAGCTTGGTCACCTTTTTGCGAAGGAACTCGCTCAGCCCGAGATCCGAGCGCCCGAAGGCCGCCACCGCCACCCCCGAGCCCATCAACATCACCGCCATGTTGAAGCTGTGGACCAGCTCCACCGCAATCCGGAGATCGGCCCGGCCCGGAGCGAAGAGCTGCCGCACACCGTGCACCGCGTCAACGCCCAGCACATGCACCACCACCACGAGCAGGATGCCAACGCCGCGCATGAAGAACAGATCATCGGAGAGCGTCTTGGAGTCTTTCCGGCTGTTGAGCATGGGGAACCCCTTGTAGGACCAATCATCTCGGAAAACGCGAAAGAATTCCAAGCCCTTCAAGAACTTAGATTCCAGCGCTACTGGAATCTGGAGGAGTGGGGTTCCTGTTCAAAGGACTCGGCGTGGAGTCAGATGGCCACCGTGCGTCAGCGGCTGCTCTCCATCTTCGGCGGCTCGGTCGGCAACCTCATCGAGTGGTACGACTTCTACATCTACTCGGCCTTCTCGCTGTACTTCGCGAAGGCGTTCTTCCCGAGCGATAACCCCCTGGTTCAACAGCTGAATTCGGCGGCGGTCTTCGCGCTGGGCTTTCTGATCAGGCCGATCGGCGGCTGGATCATGGGCCTGTACGCGGATCTGCGCGGGCGGCGGGCGGCGCTGTCGCTGTCGGTGTTTGTCATGTGCCTGGGCTCGCTCGTCATCGCCCTGTGTCCCACCTACGAGCGGATCGGCGTACTGGCGCCGGGCGTGCTGCTGGTGGCGCGGCTGCTGCAAGGGCTCTCGCTCGGAGGCGAGTACGGCACCAGCGCCACGTACCTGAGCGAGGTCGCCACGTCGCGGCATCGCGGCTTCTACAGCTCCTTCCAGTACGTCACGCTGATCATGGGCCAGCTCCTGGCGACGGTGACGTTGCTGGTGCTGCAGCGGTTGCTGCTCACCGGTGAGCAGCTGGAGGCGTGGGGCTGGCGCATCCCCTTTCTGTGCGGCGCCGCGCTGGCGGTGGCGGGCTTCTTCCTGCGCCGCCACATGATGGAGACGGAGGCCTTCCAGGCGGAGGCGGCGAAGCCGAAGGAGCAGCGGCCAATGCGCGAGCTGCTGCGCCACCCGAAGGAGCTCTCCCTGGTGGCCGGGCTGACCATGGGCGGCACGCTCGCCTTCTACACGTACACCGTCTACATGCAGAAGTTCCTGGTGAACTCGGTGGGGCTGACGAGGGATCAGTCCACGCAGATCTCGGTCTCGTCCCTGTTCCTCTACATGCTGCTGCAGCCGGTGTTCGGGCTGCTGTCGGACAAGATCGGCCGCAGGCCCGTGCTGATGGGGTTCGGCGTGCTGGGGACGCTGGGCACCGTGCCGCTGCTGACGGCGCTCACCCATGCGCGGGATGCCTTCACGGCGTTCCTGCTGGTGATGGCGGGGCTGATCATCGTCTCGGGCTACACGTCCATCAACGCGGTGGTGAAGGCCGAGCTGTTCCCGGCGAGCATCCGCGCCCTGGGGGTGGGGCTGCCCTATGCGCTGACGGTGTCGCTGTTCGGCGGGACGGCCGAGTACGTGGGCACGTGGCTCAAGCTGAAGGGCCACGAGCCGTGGTTCTTCTGGTACGTGACGGGCTGCATCTTCTGCTCGCTGCTCGTGTACACCCTCATGAGGGACACGCGGCAACACCACCGCTTCGACTGAGTTGTCTTGGACTAGGATTCGGCCCGAGCGCTTCAAGGGAGGGCACATGCACCGTCGGCTTTCATTGGGACTTGCTTCGCTGCTGCTCATGGGTTGGCTGGGAGCGGGTTGTGGTGGGAAGGAACAACCTCCCCCCGTGTCCAATGAACCCCCGGTGCTCACCGGGCCCACCGTGGAGAAATCAGAGGTGAGCGCTGGCGCTCCGGTTCCGCTGGCGCTCGACGCCGCGGATCTGGAGGCCGACTCGCTCACCTATACCTGGACGCAGATCCCCGCCTCCCCGGCGGGCACCTTCAGCAGCGCCTCCGAGGCTCGGCCGACATGGACGGCACCGCAGGTGACGCAGGACACGGACTTCCAGCTCGCAATCACCGTCACCAACAGCCGGGGCGAGACGGCCCAGGGCGCGGTCACGATGCGGGTGCACCCACCTTCCAATCAGGCCCCCAGCCTGAGCGAGGGCCCTAGCGTCTCTTCCGCGTCGGTGACGGACTCCGAGCCTGTGAAGCTCTCCGTCTCCGCGACGGATGCGGACCATGATCCGCTCTTCTTCTCATGGACCCAGGAGCCCGCCTTGCCCGCGGGCTCCTTCAACCTCCCCGCCACGCCCACCCCCGTCTGGACGCCCCCGCTCGTGAGCAGCCCTCAGCGCTTCACGCTCAAGGTGGTGATCTCGGATGGGAGGGGCGGCACCGTACAGGGCCAGGTGGACGTGGAGGTGGCGCCGACTCCTCCCGCCAACCGCCCGCCTGTGTTCACCGCGGGGCCCTCGGCCCAGAGCGGTACCGTGAGATCGCAGCAGTTCGTCGGGGTCTCCGCCAGCGCGTCGGATGAGGACGGCGACACGCTCACCTACGCGTGGACGCAGGAGCCCGCCTCTCCCGCGGGCACCTTCAACAACGCGTCCAGCTCCAACACGCTGTGGACAGCGCCCCAGGTCACGGAGGATACGCGCTTCGTCCTTCATGTCACCGTCTCGGACGGGAAGGGGGGCTCGGTCAGCGGCTCCGTCCAGATCATCGTGCTCGCCCCGGTCTACGGGCCGAAGACTTCCGTGACGGCGCAGGGGTGCACCTTCACCGTCGACGCCGTGCCGCAGGCCGGCAAGCTGCCGCCGTTCTATGACTATGTCGTCACCCGGCAAGCGTCCTCGAGCTGTCCCTACGGCGCCGCCACCACCACCGTGTCCTCGTCGTACACCTCGGACGTCGCCATCACGGGCAATACCCTGGGCATCGCCGTCGCCTACACGCAGAAGGGCACTCCGAGCGGCTCGGCCGCCGTCTCCGTGGGCATCGTGCAACTCGCCCCAGATACCCTGAGCACGGTGAAGAGAACGGGGCTGAGCTGTGGCCCCACCCTCGGTAACGTCTACTTCAGCAACCTGTTCATCCCGGATGGCACCACGCTCCAGGTCGATGGCACCAAGGGCTGTGTCATCTATGGAGGCGGGGAGACGGGCAGCGGCTCCAACTACCACGCGTCCTACGCGGACTTCTTCACCGCCACGAATCCGCCCTCCATCGTGGCCTACTGAGGCAGGGGCCGGCTCCGTGAGGGGACCTTCCTCTCACGGGGCGCTGCCCGAGGTGAGCTTCAGGCCGATGATGGACGTGAGCAGCAGCGCCAGGAAGAACAGCCGCGCCGGCGTCACCTGCTCATGGAAGAGCACGATGCCCAGCACCGCCGCGCCCAGCGCTCCGATTCCCACCCACACCGCGTAGGCCGTGCCGATGGGCAGGCTCCGGGCCGCCAGCGATAGCAGCACCATGCTGCCGATGATGGCCAGCGCCGTGAGCACGGTAGGCAGCGGCCGGGTGAAGCCCTCGGTGTACTTCAGGCCGATGGCCCAGCAGACCTCCAGCAGCCCCGCGATGATCAGCAGCACCCATGGCATGACGCGCTCCCCTCTACCAGGAGTGCGGCGGGCCCGCGATTCATTCGGTGGGTGAGGCCACGCGCGCAGCGGCCTCTCCGAAGAGCTCCCAGTACAGCGCCTCGCGGTCCTTCACCGCGCCGCTGTGCTCGACGGTGCCCCAGCGCTCGCTCCAGTACTGGAGCCAGCCGAAGTAGCGCGCCTTGAGCGCTCGGCCCTCCTCCTGCCGCTCCGGCCATAAGTCGTGCCGCTCGCCGGGATCCGCCGCCAGATCATAGAGGCGCTCGTCCGCGGGCTTCATCCCCGTGGGCGCCACGTACATGTACTTGAGGTTGCCTCGCACCACCGCGCCGCGCATGCTCGCCACGTCCAGGTGGCTGATGAGGTACGCCGTGTTCGAGGCGTGCTCGTGGAACACGGAGCTGCCCGCGTTCAGCACCGGCCGCGAGTCCCCCGCCAGCCACGCCAGCGTGGCCGCCACGTCCTTCTGCTGCACCACCCGCTCGTCCCTCTCGCCGTGGAAGAGGCGCGGGTTGATGAACACCAGCGGGATGTGCACCGACATCTCGAAGAGCCGATCGCCATGCGCCGTGCCCGCCTCGGGGTGCTCGCGGAAGGCCTCGCCATGGTCCGCCACCAGGACGATCACCGTGCGCTCGAAGAGCCCGCGCCGCTTCAGCAGCTCCACCAGATCTCCGATGACGAGATCCTGATAGGCCACCGCGTCCTTGTAGGCCTCGAAGGAGTTGGGCGGGTGCGCGTTCCCCATCTCCTTGGGGAACTGGTAGGGCAGGTGCGTGTGGTGCGGCCAGAGGACGGCGCCGAAGCGCTTCTCGGGAGCCCCGTCCAGGAAGCGATCCAACGCCTTCACCAGCGTGCGATCATTCACGGGCGAGTCCAGCTCGGCCAGCTCCTTGGCCCACGAGTAGTACGCGAAGCCTCGCTTGGTCAGAAAGCCGGGCTCGCCCATGAAGGGCACCTCGTTGTGGCCGAGGAAGGCGTTGCGCATGCCGAGCGCCGCCCACCGCTCGCCCACCGAGTCCAGGGGGATGTCCGGGAACTTCACGCCCGCGGTCTCCCAGTACGGCGAGGGGTAGATGCCGAACAGCAGCGACTCCAGGCCCTTGGTGCTGAGCGGCTCGTGCGCGTAGGCGCGGGTGAAGACGGCCGAGTGGGGCTCGAGCTCCGCCAGGTGCGGCATGGGCGGGGCCCCGGGCGAGGGCCAGAAGACGCTGGCGCGCACCGACTCCAGCACCACCACCACCACGTTGAAGTCCCGGGGCGCCGAGCCCAGCGCCTGCCAGCGCGGATCCAGCTTCGTCGAGGGCCCCCAGTCCTCGGGCACTGGCTGGCCTCGGGGCACCTGGCCGATCCGCTCGGGCAGGCTGTTCACCAGCAGCAGCGTGAGCGGCGAGTGGGCCGCCGCGGGGAAGGCCAGCGGGTAGCGCACGAGCCGGTACACGCCCCCCGCCGCCACCAGCATGAGCACCCACAGCAGCACGCGCAGGCGCAGGGCGGGGCGCTGGCGCTCCACCGAGTTCTCACGGGCGAAGAGCAGCGAGAGCCCCAGCGGCACTATCAGCGCCGCGATCATCACCGGCTCGAGGTAGCCCCGGGCCATGCGGCCCAGCTCCGGCAGCGACAGGCCCGAGAGCTGAAAGCCCTTGGCGTAGGTGTTGATGACCATGAACACCTGGGTGCCCGCCAGGTTCAGCCACAGCAGCGCGAGCAGCCCCGCCCGCGCCACCCAGCGGGCCACCGCTCCGCCCCGCGCGAGCCGGCACAGCAGCAGCAGCGCGAGCACCTCGAAGCAGAGCGAGGACACGAAGAGCTGCACCACGCCGATCGCGCCCGTGGGATCTCTGCGCCACCCCGCCAGCAGCTCCTTCACCGAGAAGCCCACGCCGTCGGACGCATACACCACGCCGCGCAGGGCGAGCAGGAACAGCGCCACCCCGAGCAGCACCCAGCTGGAGGATTTTCGGTTGTCGCGCCACGCTCCGGCCTTGGGCGCCTCCAAGGTAAACAGCGGCTTCATTTCAGCCGCTCCCAGAGGCTGGCCCAGCTCCTGGCGGGGTTGGCGAGGTGCACGCCGGCCTTGTACTCGGTGGCCATGTTGTCGTCGGTGATGAGCCGCAGGTCCGTGCTGGCTCGCAGCGCGTCCCCCTGATCCGTCAGCGGCATGTGCACCATGCTCTGCAGGGCCTGCTCCGCCTTCGGGTTGCCGGGGGAGAAGACGGGCTGGCCGTGGTGGGTGAAGGCGCGCAGGGCCTGCTCCTTCTCGGCCTCGGAGCGTTCGAGCGGGGTGTCGCTGCCCGCGGCGCTGTTGTGCACCATCACCACGTGCCGGAACACCTGGGCCAGCGTGTACTGCACCTCCGGAGCGCCCGTGGTGTTCACCAGCACCGCGCCGCCCGGGTTGAGGTGGCGCTTGCAGAGCTGGAAGAACTCCTCGGACAGCAGGTTGGTGCTGTGGCTGCGCCAGTTGAACGTGGTGTTCATCACGATGAAGTCGAAGCGCTCGTCCGGGTTGCGCACCAGCCACCGGCGCCCATCGTCGATGTGGATGCGCACCCGCGGGTTCTCCAGGAGCGGCGCGTGCTCGGGGTAGTGGCGGATGACGTCCAGGTAGCCGGGGTTGATCTCCACTGCCTCGAGCCGCTCGATGGCCGGGTGCTCGGCGAGCACCTGCGCCCACGAGCCGCTCGCCAGCCCGATGACGAGCACCCGCTTGGGAGCGCTGTGCAGCGCCGGCACCATGTACGCGCGCTGGATGCCGTTGACGTTGCTCACCGGATCCAGGTTGAAGGCGCCGTCGTACACGCCGCCGCCGAAGATGGTGTCATCACCGCTCGGGCCGCCCACGGCCACGGTGCCGCTGCGCGTCTCCACCAGGAACCGGTAGGGCTTGGCGGCGGTGAACTCCTCCTTGAAGTGCAGTCGCTCCAGGATGAACTGGTACTGCTCCTGGTGGGAGACGGCGATGACGCCGGCCAGGCCCGCCACCGCGGCGAGGAAGCCCGCGCGGCTGCGTCCAGGAGCCGGGAGGGTGAAGACCGTTGCCGCCGCCGCCACCAGGGCCACCGCCGTCACCGCCAGGATGATGGTGGGCAGCGGGAAGAGGTCCATCAGCACGAAGGTGGTGAGCAGCGGGCCGAGGATGCAGCCCAGGATGTTGAAGAGATAGAGGCGAGACAGGGACACGCCCACCTCGCCGCCGGCGCGGATGCCGTAGTGGCACAGCAGCGGGAAGAGCAGCCCGCCCGGGAAGCCCACCAGCGCCACGGAGAAGTACGCGTACGCGGTGCCCACGTTCTCGCCCAGCTGGAACATGCGGGCGGTGGCGGGCAGGGTGAAGTAGCCGAGCACCGCCGAGGCGAGGAACAGCGAGCCCAGCACCAGGGCTGGAGACAGCCGCTGGCTCTTGGACACGCGCTCGGCGCACAGCGAGCCGATGGCCAGGCCCGTGAGGAAGCAGGCCAGCAGGTACGCGAAGGCGCTCGGGGCGCCGCCGGTGCCGTAGGAGATGATGCGGTACCAGAGGATCTCCTGGCTCAGGGCGATGTAGCCGGCGACCAGGGACAGCAGCAGGGCGACGAAGGGCTTCACGCGCTGGCCCTCTGGTTCTCGGAGGCGGACAGCTCCAGCGGCGGGCCCATGCCCGGGGAGGAGCCCCCTCCGCGCGAGGACAGGGCGCGCATGTACCGCCAGGCGAGCGCTCCCACCGTGATGTTGAGCGCCGCGGCGCAGAGCACGGCCGACTGCTGGCCGCCGAGCACGAAGAGCACCGAGGCGGTGAGGTAGCTGGAGGCGGCCGAGCCCAGGGTGTTGACGAAGTAGAGCAGGCCCACGGTGCGGCCCACGTGCTGGAAGTGCTGGTGGAGGTGGGCCACGAGGATGGGCAGCGTGGCTCCCATCATCAACGTGGGCACCGCGAGCAGCCCGGAGATGACGAGCGCGGTGACAGGTAGCGAGTTGTGCACCATGACGGCGCCGGCTCCGCGGATGAGCGGCAGGCTGATGATGCCGAAGCAGCCCACCACCACCTCACAGAGGAGGAACAGGCGCGGCAGGGCCTGGGGGTAGCGCTTCGACAGCGAGCCGCCCAGCACCGAGCCCACCCCGAGGCCGAACATGAAGATGGTGACCACCAGGGTGACGGACTCGATGTTGACGCCGAAGGAGGCGAACAGCACGCGCTGCCAGGTGACCTGGTAGACGAGCGCGGCCATCCCCGAGAGGAAGAAGAGGAAGCCCAGCCACCCGGTGGAGCCCATCAGCCGCGGACGCGCCGTGGGCTCCGAGCGCAGCACCAGCGCGAGGTTCAGCCCGAGGAACAGGAGCGTGAGCGCCAGCGGCATGACGGGCCCAGGCAGGCGCAGGCCGGTAGCACCCACCGCGGTGAGCAGGAAGACGAGCCACGTGGCCGGGTGCCAGGTGTGCAGTGTGGCTCGCGCCGACGGCTCCGTGACGAAGCGCTCCAGCAGGCTGCGCACCAGCCGCTGGCCGAGCGCGAAGAGCCCGGCGCCCACCCCGGCTCCCAGGGCGAGCTGAAGCCAGAGCTCCTGGTGAGAGGGCGGATTGAAGATCCGCTCGGCGAGGCGGTTGAGCTGTATGGAGGCCCCAGTCCCCAGCCCAGCCAGGGGCGCGAGGAGCCAGCTCCAGGAGCCCGGGCGCGGAGAGTTCCGCTCGGTGGCTGTCATGGATCAGAAGTCTCAGGGGGGATGTGCCGCTTGTAAAGGCGACGCCTCCCTGGCTGCCCACTCTCCAAGGCCTGATCTTCCCCGCTGCTCCGGACTGGCTGTCGCGCGGGGCCCGCCTTCGAGGGGATGGAGCCGTCCGAACTCTCAGGTGACTGAGCGCTCATACTTGACGCGTCGGGGGCCATACCGAGATTCAAGGGGAGGGCCCCCATGAGATGGACAAATGCGGAACCGGCAGGCTGGCCCGACCTCGCGATCCCGAAGTGGGAAGAGAGCGCTCGCACCCTTCAGCTCTGGATGCAGGTCGTGGGGAAGACGCGGCTGATGCTGTCCCCGATGATGAATCACTGGTGGCAGGTGCCGATGTACCTCACGGCGCGCGGGCTCGGCACCTCACCGATCCCCTATGGCTGGCGTGCTTTCGAGGTGGAGTTCGATCTCATCGCCCATCGGCTCGAGATTCGTGCCAGCGACGGCGCCAGAGAGGGATTTCCACTCGTCGACGGCGGGACCGTGGCCGACTTCCATGCGCGGTACTTCGAGGGCCTGCGGCGTATTGGGGTTGAAGTGTCCATCTACCCACTCGCCGTCGAGATTGTTGAGACGATCTGTCTGGATCGCGATCAGACGGTTCGCCGCTACGACGCGGAGTGGGCGACGCGGTTCTTCACCGCATGCGTTCAAGCGGACCGCCTGCTGAAGGAGTTCCGCGGGAAATTCCTCGGCAAGGCAAGCCCGGTGCACTTCTTCTGGGGAGGTTTCGACATGGCGGTGACGCGCTTCTCCGGAAGGCGTGCTCCTCGCCATCCTGGCGGTGTGCCGCATTGTCCCGACTGGGTGATGCATGAGGCCTACTCACACGAGGTGAGCAGCGCGGGCTTCTGGCCTGGGAGCCCGGACTCCCCGAAGGTTGTTTTCTACTCCTACGCCTATCCGGAGCCCGACGGGTACGCCACGGCGCCGGTGTTGCCGCAATCGGCGTACTACGATCCCACGTTCAAGGAGTTCATGCTTCCGTACGAGGCGGTCCGCGCGGCCTCATCCCCGGACAAGGAGGTCAGGGTGTTCCTCGAGACCACCTATCTGGCGGCGGCAGAGCTCGGCCACTGGAGCCGGCGCGAACTCGAGAGGCCAGCCCTCGGAGCGCCTCCTCAGTGGGAGGAGGGTGGGGATGTACACGTGTGAGGGTATGCTCCCTCTCGCCTGACTTCCGAGCGGGCGGGCCCCAGGGCCGAAGGAGCCTCCATGGTGACGGCGACGCACGCGGCGAACACACGCGCCACTCCTGAACGCACCGCCCAGGTGCTGTTCGATCCGGAGACTCTTCCTCTTCAATCGCCGGGCGCTCGGGTCCTGAGCGTCGAGCCCTCCTGGCCCGCTCAGGGTTCGAAGATGACCTTCAAGGTGATGGGCGCCACCGTGGAGGCCCGCGTCTCCGAGCACCGGCTGCCCGAGTCCTTGACGCTCGTCATCCAGAGCAGCGCCGCCGCCACCACCGTGCGCCATCGCTTCGAGCGGCTGCCCGATGGCGGAACACGGCTGGAGAAGACCATCGAGATGGGAGATGGCTTCTTCAATCGCGTGATGATGGCGCTCTTCCTGCGCCGCCAGCTCCGGGGAGAAGTGGAGCGCGGCGTGAAGGTGGCCGACGAGCGCGCCTCGCCGTAGGGGAGCGCCTCCTACGGATCGCGGTGCACCGTGTCCATGGAGAAGGCCGGGAGGCAGATGGCGATGTACTCGGCGCCCTCGGCATCCGGGGTGCTGTAGCGGACCCACTCGCCCGGCTCGCACACCACCGCCTGGCCGGCCTTCACGTCGAGCGCGCCGCCCTTGTGCTCCACGTGCAGCCGGCCCTTGATCACCACGGTGATTTCCCGGAACTCGGGCGTCTGTCCGGGCTCGACCCAGCCGCTCGGGCTGCGCATGTGGGCCACGCTAAGCTCGGAGGTCTTCGAGTTCACCCGGCCCACGTACTCGTCGATCAGCTTCGGCTTGTTGCCCGCGGCCGCGACGCGGGTGGGGGCGGGGATGAGGGTCGGCATGGTTCGCTCCTCGGGAGTTCGGAAGGGGGGAGGGCAGCGAAGCTATCAGCGCGGCTCGCTCCGGGTGGGGCCAAACGTTCGCGAGAGGACGCCTGGGACGGCTGGAGTCTCCTGCCGTTCATGACGCAGCGGGGTTCCGCGTGGTGCCCCCCATGCCTGCGTGCCACCATCCGCGCCGCATATGGCCACCTACCCCGAGTCGGCTCGTGAGGCGGTGCACCAGCTCCGTGAGCTCGCGGAGGCCCTGGCTGTGCCCGAGCGGCGAGCCCCCGCGCTGGCCGAGCTGCGCGCGCTGGCGGAGCTGTGCCGAGGTAAACCCGAGGGCGCCCCGCTGCGGCTCGTCACCGTGATGGCGGCGGTAGGCTCGATGCAGGAGCGGCTGGAGCTGTTGCTGCCGCCCTCCATCTTCGCCCCGGAGGAGTGGGCGTACACCTTCCTCGAGGGCCTGCTGAAGGTTCCCCTGGACGAGTACGACGGCAAGGGGCTGGTGGAGGTGGGCACGGGCTCGGGGTGGATCTGCATCGCGCTGGCGAAGTTCACCGGGCTGTCGCGCATCCGCGGAGTGGACCTGAATCCCCACTCGCCCTCGGTGGCCACCTGCAACGCGTGGCTCAACGGGGACGAGCGGATGGTGGCGCGGCTCTCCTTCGGCGAGAGCGACCTGCTGCGCGGACTGCCCGAGGGCTCGGCATGGGACTTCGTGGTGGGCTGCATCCCGCAGGTGCTGCGCACGGAGGGGCTGCCCGAGGCCCCCGCCGAGGCGGACACGCAGGAGCTGTATGATCTGTCCAACTACACCGCGCTGCAGAACGTGTACGAGGACCACTTTGGCCTGGGGCTCATTGCGCGGCTGTTGGACGAGGCGCCCGAGCACCTGGCGCCGGGAGGGCGGCTGCTGCTGAACCTGGCGGGCCGGCCGGGGCGGCCCATCATCGAGCGCATGTTCACCCGGCGGGGTTTCAGCACGCAGGTCCGGGTGGCGCGGCGGGTGATGCAGGCGGCGGACACGGACATCCGCCCGCTGGTGGCCCTGGAGCAGCGCACGCAGCGCGAGTTCGAGTTCTTCATGGAGGCCCACAGCGCCGAGCCGCTCCGGGCCGCCACGGCGCTCGGCTGGCTCCAGGCGGGCCACCCCATCTGGCACGAGGTGGCGGTGTGGGAGGCGAGGCTGGCGCTGCCTCGAGAGACCTTGGCCCTGCGGGCCGCGCTCCGGGCGCTGGGAGCGTCGAAGCTCTCGGAGGAGCTGGATCTGGGCGCGGTGTCCCAGGAGCAGCTCGACTTCGTGGCCGCGCTGGCCGAGCGGCTGGCGCGCGCTCCGACGATGCCGTACGCGCAAGAGGCCGGGGACGCGCCCTTCCGCCAGCTCGTGGCCCGCTACCTGGAGCGCTTCTTCGAGCTGCGCCTTCCAGAGGAGGCCATCTTCGTGGCTCCCGAGCGCGAGCAGGCCGTCTACTCGCTGCTGCTGGCGCTGTGCGATCCTGGCGACGGGGTGCTGGTGTCTCGCCACCTGCTGCCGGTGTACGAGCGCGCGCTGGAGCGGTCCGGAGTTCGGACCACGGTGACACACAGCACGCTGGCGGAGATCCTCCAACTGCTGGGCGCGTTCGACGTGAAGGTGGTGTTCCTCTCGGTGATGCCGGGCGAGCGCAGCAACATGGCCGTGCTGCGGGAGATCGTCGCCGAGGCGGCCCGGCGGGGCATCTGGGTGGTGCTGGACGAGAGCGCCTTCTTCCACATCACCAGCGAGGTGGAGCCGTTCACGCTCTTCGAGTTCCTCGCCCGCGAGCCGTTGCCTCCCAACCTGGTGGTGCTCTACGGCCTGATCAAGAACGCGGTGTGGCCGGACCTGGAGTTGACGCTGCTGCTGCCCGTGCCCGAGCCGCTGCGGGGAGACCTGGAGGTGGCGGCGGAGGTGACGTACTCGCGCATCGCCACGCTGGCGCAGGACTTCTACACGCGCACCTTCGAGGAGCTGCTGACGTTCCGCATCTCGTTCGCGGAGCCGGAGCGGCCTCCGGCGAGCCGAGCCCCGGCGGTGCCGTTGCCGCGCTCGGAGCGTATCAAGCGCCTGACGGGCTTCCCCGCCTTCGCGCCCAAGGTGTTCCGCGAGGGAGACCCCGAGCTGGTGCGGCTGGACTACGGCGAGAACGAGGGGCCCATGCCCCAACCGCTCATCGAGGGGCTCATCGCCGCGCTCTCAGCCCCGCGCGAGGCGCAGAGGCCGCACGGGCTGGCCGAGGCCGTCACCGGCTTCCTGCTGGAGACCCGGGCGGCGCGGTACTCGCCGGAGGACATCGTGCTCGGCCAGGGCGTGTGGCCCCTGGTGCACCACCTGGGAGTGGCGCTGCGGAAGCGACTCGGGCGGGCGCCGCGCGTCTTCATCGCCACGCCCTGCTACGGCGTGCTGCCGCCCACATGGGTGGCGGCTGGGTGCGAGGTAGAGCTGGGGCCGGTGGTGGCGCTCCAGACGCGGAGGGGGCCGGGCGGGCCGGATGTGGCGGTCATCTCCCAGCCATCGAATCCCTCGGGCTGCTACTTCTCGCACGAGGAGCTGGTGGCGCTGGCCACCTGGGCGGTGGATCAGCGCGCGCTGCTGGTGTCGGACGAGATCTTCGGGCTGGTGAACCTGACCAACCCCACGGCGGAGACGGTGCACAGCCCGGTGACGCTGGAGCAGGTAGTGCCCGGAGTCGGAGCGCGCACGGTGGTGCTGGGAGGGCTCTCCAAGGAGTTCGCCGCGGGAGGGCTGCGTCTGGGCTGGCTGGCGACGCGGGACCGGGGACTGGCCACGGCCCTGCGCGAGAGCGGCCTGGTGTCACCCAACCTAGCGACGGCCCGGGCCGCGGCGTGGCTCTATGCCGCGTATGCACGCAGCCCGGAGGGACGGCTGCTCTACCCAGCGCGCCACCGGGCCGTGCGGGAGTTCCTCGTGCGGATGCGGCGGGAGCTGGCGGAGAAGCGGGCGCTCATCGCGGAGGCGCTGCCGGGGGACGGCAGCTCCGATACCAGCGCGGCGGGGGGCCTCTTCCTCGCGCCGCGCGTGGACTCCTGGCTCGGCAAGCAGGTGGAGGGAGAGCGCCTCACCGTGGAGAACCTCCCGCGCGTGGTGTACGCGCACACGCACGTGGTGCTCAACGGCGGCCAGTGGTGCGGAGATCCAGAGCGGGTCCGCGTGGTGTTCTCCATCCCGAAGGACAAGCTGGAGCGGGCCCGCGAGCGGCTCCGGGCCTTCGCCGCCCGGCTCGGGGAACCTGTGGCGTGAGCGGCGAGGCGACAGTGTCCAGCGCTGGATTGTCTGCTGACCCCAGGGTCCCATGGCGAGCCCCAGCCTCAATGCGGAGCATGCCACCCCGACCGAGGGAGCGGACCCATCGCTCCCTGTCTGGCTGCGGGCCGCGCGCCCGGGGGGCTTCGTTCCATGATGAACCTTCTCGACCTGCCGCGTCAGGCGCTGTTCGATTTGCAGGCGCGGCTGCGCCACCACCCCCTCCTCAACACGCTGCGGCACGTGCTCCCGGACAGCCTGACGCTGTCGAGCCCCGCGCCGCATGATCCGACGCTCGCGGATCCAGAGCGCGTGGAGGCCTACCGCAAGGCTATCGGGCGCTACGTGCGGCCCGGGCAGGTGGTGATGGACGTAGGCACGGGGACGGGGCTGCGCACGCTCCTGGCGGCCCACCGCGCTCCACGCCGGCTGTACGCGGTGGATCCCTCTCGCCACCTGGACACGGCCCGGTGGGTGGCCCGCCGCCACGGGCTCTCCAATGTCATCGACTTCGTCCGCGAGGACAGCCGGCGCTTCACGCCTCCCGAGAAGAAGGTGGATGTGATCCTCCACGAGCAGATGGGGCCAGCGCTCTTCGAGAGCGGGCTGGTGTCGCAGCTCGTGGCGCTCCGGGAGCGGCTGCTGCGGCCCGGGGGGCGGATCCTCCCCCACCGCTTCGAGCTGTTCATCGAGCCCGTCCAGCTCCGGGACGAGGCGTGCCTGCCCTTCATCTGGAGCCAGCGCCTGCCCAGCGTGGACTTCAGCTGCCTGCAGACGCTGCGCGAGGCCATGAGCCCCTCGTACTTCACGCGGTTCATCCGCTCGTACGAGGTGTCACACCTGTTGTGCGAGCCGGAGCCCGTGCTCACCTTCGACCTGGAGACGGTGAAGCCCGGGGAGCTGCCCCGCCAGTTCCACTACACGCGGCCGGTGCGGCGCGAGGGGCGGCTGGATGGCTTCTGTGTCTTCTACCGGGCGGCCTTCGACGAGGACACGGCCTTCTCCTCCTCGCCCCTGCGCGCGCAGAACCCGGCGCCGCTGATGCTGCTGCGCGTGGACTCGCGGGAGTTCTCCCGCGAGCGCGCGGTGAGCCTGGAGCTGGAGCTGCCCGAGCTGGAGGATGTGAGCTCCTGGCGCTGGCGCTTCGACTGACGAGGATTAGCTTCCTCGGGCCGATGCCACGCTCACTCCTCGTCCTCTTCGTCCTGGGCTGGACGTTCTCCGCCATGGCCCAGGCTCCTGCTCGCACGCCTCGCACCCTCTCGGGCGGGGTGTGCGGGACGACCAACTGGGTCTGTGTCGCCGAATGCATTGATGCGTCCTGCGTCGATCAGTGCCTGCGCGAAGGGTGCGAGGAGGCGCTCGGGCGGCTCCGGGCCTGCACCGACAAGGCGGGGTGTGCACCGGAGGACACCGCGTGCTCGGCGCGCCTGTGTGGGGGCACGTGCCAGAAGGCCTTCGAGCCGGCGCCGAAGAGTCCTGAGAAGGAGAAGCCCGAGCCCTGCGCGGGCTTCCAGGCCGAGGGCGGCAAGGCGCCGGAGAAGCTGGTGGGGCGCTGGGAGTTGTCGGCGGCCACCCTCACGGCCGAGCCCAAGGAGAACCCCACCGAGCTGGAGCCCAAGCCGCGCTCGGACTACGCGAGGACGCTCGTGGTGACGCCCGAGGGCTGCTTCCAGATGTCCACGGCCTTGCAGGAGGCCACGCTGGGGCGGAGCAACTCCCTGGAGGTGCGCTCCTGGGGCTCGCTCATGGCCGTGGACAAGGACAAGGTGGTGCTGCGGACGAAGGACGGGCAGGCGGCGGGGCATGTATGTGGCAAGCCTCGGGTCTTCGGCCTGTCGAAGGGGAAGTTCCAAGGGCCGCGCTACCGCTTCACCGTGGAGGAGGACACGCTCACCCTCATCATGGATGACGCCACGAAGCGCACCTTCCAGTTCCAGCGCGCCAAGCCCGGAGACGCCCAGGGCCCGACGACGAAGAAGTAGGTGAGCCGTCTCCAGGCCACTTCCCAAGCCGGTCTGCTCCGGGGACGGCCCGCGCCGTGTTGAGGTACTACAGGCGTGGCGATGGAACGGTTAGCGAGTGTGGATGCGGCGTGGCTCCGGATGGAGGAGCCCACCAACCTGATGATGATCACCGCGGTGCTCTGGTTCGACGAGCCCCCGGACTGGGAGCGGCTGAAGGCGGTGCTGCGCGAGCGGCTGGTGGAGCGCTTCCCTCGCTTCCGGCAGCGGCTGGTGGAGCCCGGGGGGCTGCTCGCGGCGCCGTACTGGGAGGAGGACCCCGCGTTCGAGCTGGAGGCTCACCTGGGCCACGCCGTGGTGCCTCCGCCGGGAGACCGCGACGCGCTGGAGGCGCTGGTGAGCCAGTGGATGAGCACTCCGCTGGAGCGCTCGCGCCCGCTCTGGCAGTTCCACCTGGTGGATGGCTTCGGCCAGGGAGGAGCGCTGCTGGTTCGCATCCACCACACCCTCGCGGATGGCATGGCCCTGGCGCGGGTGCTGCTGTCGCTCATGGACGAGTCCGCGGAGGAGCACTTCACGCCGGAGCCTCCTCTCCAGGAGGGGCCCTCGACGCCGGGCTGGATGAAGTGGGTGCGAGGGGCCCGGGCGGTGGCGTCGGGCACACGCGCGGCGTGGAAGCGCGGCGCGGAGCTGATCTCCGAGCCCATCCAGGTGGGCGACCTGGTGCGCGGGGGGGCTCGCGGGGCGGCCGCGCTGAGCCGGCTGGCGTTGATGCCCTCGGATCCGCCCACGGTGTTCCGAGGCCCGCTGGGGACCGTGAAGCGCGCGGCCTGGTCGGACCCCATCCCGCTCGAAGAGGTGAAGGCGCTGGGCCGCGCCATGGAGAGCACGATCAACGACGTGCTGCTCGCCGCGCTCACGGGGGCGCTGCGCCGCTACCAGGAGGAGCGGGGCGGGCCGGTGGAGGATCTGCGCGCCTTCATCCCGGTGAACCTGCGGCCGCTGGACGCGCCCATTCCCCGCGAGCTGGGCAATCGGTTCGGGCTGGTGTTCCTGGATCTGCCGGTGAAGGAGGTGGAACCTCGCCGGCGGCTCCGGGAGCTGAAGCAGCGCATGGACGCGCTGAAGCGCTCCCCGGAGGCGGCGCTGACGTTCGGGATGCTGGGCATGGTGGGCCTGGCTCCGGCGGCGGTGGAGCGGGCGGCGGTGGAGGTGCTGGCCGCGAAGGGGACGCTGATCATGACGAACGTCCCCGGCCCTCGGCATCCGGTGTTCCTGGCGGGCACGAAGCTGGCGGGGTTGATGTTCTGGGTGCCGCAGTCGGGCAAGGTGGGGCTGGGCGTGAGCATCTTCAGCTACGCCGGGCAGGTGACGATGGGCGTCTCGGTGGACGCGGGGCTGGTGCCGGATCCCCACCGGCTGGTGATCGACTTCAAGGATGAGCTTCGGGCACTGGCTGCCACCGCGGGCTCGGCGCCTGCGTGAGCCCTGGCGGACACCGAGCCGGGTCAGCTCCCGGAGAGCGCGTCGTAGCCTTTGCCCTGGAACTCGAGCAGGCAGAGGCCGTGGCCGAACGGATCGGCCAGGATGGCGATGCGTCCCCACTCCTGCTGCTTGATGTCCTGCTCCAGCGTGGCCCCGTGCGCCTGGGCCCGCTGGACGGCGGCGTCGAGCCCCGTGACGACGAAGTCCAGGTGGACCGGCGTCCAGTGCCGGCGGTAGTCCCGTGGGGAGGCCCCAGCGGTGGCGAGGCTGCCAGCGGGCTTGGCGAGGATGTCGATGGGAGCCGAAGCGCCGAGCAACTCCGCGGCCTTTTCACCGAACCGGCGCCCGAGCTTCAACCCGAGGGCCTCGGTGTAGAAGGCGATTCCCTTGTCCAGGTCATCGACGTCGATGCAGACACGCAGCTCGATCATGACGCGCCGAGCGTGTCACACCAGCCCGTGCTCTTCGAGCTTGTTGTAGAGCGTGCGGCGGCTGATTCCGAGCAGCCGCGCGGCGAGCGTCCGGTTGTCTCCCGCTCGCTTCAACGCATCCAGCAGCGCCTGCCGCTCCGTCTCCCGGCGCTGGGACTCCAGCGTCTTCGGCTCGCTCCCCGTGGGCGGAGGCGAGGCCGCTGGAGCGAAAGGGCTCGCCGGCGCCACCTGCGCGGGCGTGGGCATCAGCCCCGGCTGCCTCGACAGCTCGCGCGCCACGTCCTCTCCCGTGAGGGTGGGCCCATCCGAGAGCACCACCAGGCGCTCCATGAAGTTCTGGAGCTGGCGCACGTTGCCAGGCCACGGCTGGGCTTGCAGCGCCTGGAGCCCGTCCGCCATCAGCGTGAAGGGCTGCCGCCCGTTGGCCTTGGCGTGCAGCTCCAGGAAGTGCCGGGCCAGCGGCTCGATGTCCTCCGGCCGCGCTCGCAGCGGCGGCAGCCACACCGGCACCACGTTGAGCCGGTAGAAGAGATCCTCCCGGAACTCTCCCTTCTTCACCATCTCCTCGAGCGGCCGGTGCGTGGCCGCCACGAAGCGCACGTCCACCTTCAACGTCTGCGTGCCGCCGAGCCGCTCGAACTCCCGCTCCTGCAACAGCCGCAGCAGCTTCACCTGCACGTGCGGGGTGATGTCGCCAATCTCGTCCAGGAAGAGCGTGCCCCCGTGCGCCAGCTCCACCCGCCCGGGCTTGCGCGTGGCCGCGCCCGTGAACGCGCCCTTCTCGTAGCCGAACAGCTCGCTCTCCAGCAGCGTCTCCGGCAGCGCCGCGCAGTGCAGCTTCACGAACGGGCCACCGTGGCGGGGACTGGCGTCGTGCACCACCTTCGCCGCCAGCTCCTTGCCCGTGCCGGACTCGCCGCGCAGCAGCACCGTCGCCGTGCCTCCCGCCGCCCGCGTCAGCAGCGTCTCCACCTCCGTCATCGCGGCGCCGCGGCCCACGAAGGCGCTCGTCTTCAGCGGGGAGCGCTCGGGCTCACCCTGTGCGCGCAGCAGCGCCTTGCGGATGGTGAAGAGGATCTCCTCCCGGTCGAACGGCTTGAGGATGAAGTCCGCCGCGCCCGCCTTCATGGCCTCCACCGCCATGGGCACCGTGCCGTGCGCCGTAATGAGCACCACCGGCACGTCCGCGTAGGCGCGCGTCACCTCGGCCAGCAGCTCCAGGCCGCTCATGCCCGGCATCCGCACGTCGCTCACCACCACGTCGATGGGCTTCTGCCCCAACACGGCCAGCGCCTCCGTGCCGCTCTTGGTGGTGTGCACCGTGAGCCCCGCCTGGGCCAGTAGCGCGCCGAGCACCTTGGCCACCGCGGGATCATCGTCCACCAGCAATACGCTTCCCTTCAGGGACTCGGCCACGGTGCTCCTTCTTCTGGGGCGCTGAGGCCCTCGGGCGCCCCGTGCACGGGCAGGCGCAGGCTCACGATGGTACCGCGCCCCTCCCGGCTCGTCAGCGCCACCTCCCCGCCGTGCGCCTCCACCACCCGCCGCACGAATGCCAGCCCCAAGCCGCTGCCCGAGGCCTTCGTGGTGAAGAACTCGTCAAAGGCCCGCTCGCGCGTGCGAGCGTCCATGCCCTCGCCCGAGTCCTCCACGCTCACCACCACCTCGGCTCCGTCCGAGTCTTCACGCTGAGTGCGGACCATGACGGTGCCACCCTGGGGCATGGCCTCGCAGGCGTTGCGCACCAGGTTCTCCAGCGCGTTGGCCAGCAAGTCATAGTCCCCCGCGCACGGGGGCAGCGCCGGCTGCAGCGCGCGCTCGAACTTCACGTTGGGGTAGCCGGCGAAGGCCTGGAGCGACAGCACGTCCTCCACCAGCCGGTTCATGTCCAGCGGCCGAGGCAGCGGCTCCACCCGCCCCAGTCGCTGGTAGGTGCTCACCACCCGGTCCAGCCGCTCCACCTGCTCCAGCAGCAGATCCAGGAACTCGCCCTTGTCGTCCCACGGGCGCCTCTGCGCGTGCTCCTCCTTGAGGAACTGCGCGGCGCCCTTGAGCGCGGCGATGGGGTTCTTCAAGTCATGCGCCATCTGCGCGGAGAAGCGGCCCAGGGTGGCCAGGCGCTCCAGGCGCTCGCGTTGGATGACGAAGGCGCTCACGCCCCGGCGCGCGGCGGTCAGCAGTGCGAAGGTGACGGCGGCGGTGCCCACCACCAGCGCGCCCTGCTCGGCGGCGAAGAGGCGGAAGACGATGAGGTAGGCCAGCACGCCGACCACCGCCAGCGTCACCGCGTACAGGGCCGTGCCGCTGGACAGGTCCTTGCCGAACAGGTGGAAGCGCAGGGCCACGGTGGCCATGACGGGCAGGCCCAGCAGGGTGCCCAGGGTGCCGAGCCGAGGCACATTCAGGTCCAGATCGGCCAGCAGGTTCGTGCCGGGTAGGGCCACCAGGAGCACCAGGCCCAGCAGGAGCAGGCCGGTGCGGATGCGCTCGTCCAGGCGGGAGGCGCGGCGCAGGTGTAGCAGCAGCAGCCCCCAGCCGGCGCCCAGCAGCAGGGTGACGAGCACCACCGTGAGGCGGGCGAAGGTCAGCGAGGTGGCGCGCACGGCCATCCACGGCGAGCCCAGGGCGGCCAGGGCCACGGCGGCGAAGAGGCCGAAGATGCCGTAGGTGGAGTAGATGACGACGGCGAAGCGGCGGCGCTGGCCGGTGAAGGCGAGGATGAAGTGCACCGTGCAGGGGGCCGTCATCACGGTGGCGCTGAGGGCGACGAGCCGCCAGCCCTCCTCGCTGGAGGCGGCGAAGGCGAAGTGGGCGAAGTTCCACGTGGACAGCGCGATGGACAGCAGCGAGAGGGGCAGGGCCAGGGGGCTCTTGCCCACGCGCGCCAGGGCCAGCCCCGCCAACGCGAGCTGTCCCGCGCACGCCGCCAGGCTCAGCCATGCCAGCTCGTTCATCCGCCCATCCCTCTCCGAGCCTGATGGACTCGGGGCTCACTCCTGTCAGGTCTACCACGGCCGCAGGACGGTCATCGACGGCAGCCACTCGTGTCCGGACGGTGAAGCCGTGCCCAGGCGATGGATCCATAGCCAGCGCCTATGGCCTGTCTGTAAGCGGTAAGATGGGGGCCTTCTCCCGGGAGGATTCCCTTGGCACATGGCGGCTTCGTCTCAACCTGGCTTCCGCTCCAGCAGGAGCACTCCACTGGCAAGGAGGCCCACTTCACCCTGCTGCGCGGGGACATTCACCGCGGCCCCATGTGGACGGATGACAACGGAGCCCCGGGAGATCTGCTCATGTCGCCCTGGCAGCAGCTGCCTCCGGGTGACTACACCGCCGTGCTGCAGCTCTTCTCTCCGCACAGCCAGAGAGTGCGGGTCGGGACGTTGCTTGCGGAGGACGAGGGCGGGCAGCGCCTGGCGGAACAGGCCGTGAGCACACGAGGGCAGGACCATGGCGACTGGCAGCGTGAGCTCATCGCCTTCCGCTTAGCGGCTCCTACCCGGGTCCGCGTCCGCTTCCGCTATGACCGCTCGGTGCCGCTGTGGTCGGGCACCCTCCACCTCACGCGCTCGGGGCCGAGGCCCCTCTACATCATCGGTCACAACCGCAACACCCCGGAGCAGGTGGAGCGCTCCCTGGAGAAAGGCGCCAACGCCATCGAGGGGGACTTCAGCTACCGCGAGGGCAAGCTGAGGGTCGCGGAGACACCGCCCTATCCGGGCTGGCTGGAGACCTCGGAACCCAGCGTCTGGCTGAGCTACCTCCAGGCGAGGAGGAGCCGCTGGGCGTTCCTCTACATCGACTGCAAGCTGGACAAGGTGCCCGGAGAGGACTTCTACCGCTACGGGCGAGAGCTCGGGGAGCTCATCCTGGCGGCGGGCATCGAGCCGCGCTCCTGCCTCTTCAGCGTGCCCGACCTGAGAGGCCGCGATCTCTTCCGAGGAATCGCCGACGCGGGGTTCGGGGCCTCGGCCACCGGCGTGGACGGGCTCCACCAGAGCCAGCCCCGGGAGGCCCCGCCGGACTTCTGGGCCAAGACAGCTCAGGAGTTCCGGCTCCCGTTCCTGGGACTGGGCCGGCCGAGCATCGACATCTCGACACCGCTCCCGCTGTGGTGGAATCCGCTGCGTGAGACGGTGGTGGCGCGGGATACGGCGAGTGGGTACCCGAAGAAGATCATCTTCTGGTCCCTTGATGACAAGGACGCCATGCGCAAGGTCCTGGATCTGGGGGTCGACGGCATCATCGTCGACCACGAGGATCGGCTCTGCCAGGTGCTGGAAGAGGAGCCCTACCGGCGGTTCTGCCGGCGAGCAGCGCCGAGCGATTGGGAGCCCCTGAAGGCGCACGGCATCGACGACTGAAACAGGACCTACACCTCGTCCATCAGCAGCTCGTCCAGGTCCACCTCGGGCCAGCCCCAGCGCTCGATCAACTCGCGCTCCGTCACCTGCTTCTCCGACGGCTCGATCAGCTCGACGAGCAGCGCCTCGAGCTCCTCGAGCGCCGCCGCGACACCTTCGTTGGCATCCCCTGTCACCTGCAGGGCCGTGAGGAGCCCGGTATGACTGGCCACCAGCCAGCCGGAGTTGAACTGCAGAAGTTTCTCGGCCTGCTCCCGGTAGAGCAGCAGCCACCAGAAGAGCCGGCCCAGCGCGTCCGGCTCGTGGCTGCCGCCCCTCTCTTGAGCCTCCCGCAGCACTTGGGCCGCACGCGGGTAGGTGGATAGCGCCTTCCCCTTGAGGAAGCTCCCATCGGCGAAGTCCTTCGGAGAGCCCAGCTCGAACGCGCGCAAGAGCGCCAGGACGCGCGCATGGCGCACCCACTGGGCCGTTGCGCGATCCGGGGGCTCCTGCCAGTCGGGAGCGAGCCCCGCGTGCGCCCCTTCGAGCCACTCCCGCAGCACCTGTCTGGCTCCAAAGGTGGGAGGCACCCAGTCGATCACCCCAAGCGCGACGTGCTCGATGCGGCCCTCGCGGGCGTGCCAGCCTACCGAGAAGCTTCGCTCCGGATAATGGTGAATGACCCAGCCGAGCTTTCGCTCGAGGCCTGTCGATGGGCCGAGCAGACGCTCGATGTCGGCCTCCTCGGTGAAGGGGAGGGTTTTGAGGAAAGGACCACGGACCCAGATCTTGCGGATGAGGCCCTTGGCCACCTCGTAGGCCACCTTTCCCGTGTGGACGTACCCGCCGTGTCTGCGGACCTCCTCGAGCGGGGACCCTTGCGTCACAGCGTCCCTGGATGCGTCCTCCCCCGCGTCGGAGGCTGCGTCGTGGCCGCGCTTGCGCCGCACCGGCGGGGTGTTGGGGAAGACCTGGGTGATGTCCCTGAAGGGGAGCGCGTTGACCGTATCGCCGACGCACGCTCCGCCCACGGAGATGCTCAAGCCATCCACGCTTCCTGCAAGGAGCGGCTGCCAGTCGACCATCGGTTTCTCCATTACGTCAGAACTGTCCCAGGAGCCCCGCGACGAGCCCACCCGAAGGGCTCACGCTGACGACCGGGAGCATCCGCACACCGGCGCTGGCCACCTGTTGTTGCGCGACGGCTCGCTCGTGGGACTTCTCGTAGAAGCTGATCCCGCCCACCAGGGGGGCCACGATGAGGAGGGGAATGCTCACGAGCGGCACCGCGATGTATACGGCCAGGAGCCCGAGCAAATCGTTGGCCGCAAGCAACGCTCTTGAGAGTCCGAGCATGGTCAGGCTACCCGCCACGGCGACCAACGTTCCCACGGTGGCCCCTCCCAGCGCTGGTATGAACCCACCCTCGCCTCCTGCGATGCTGCCCCCCAGCACGATGCCGAGCCCCACGCCCAGCGTCCAGCCTGCGCTGCTCCAAGCCATGCCCTTGAGAAATTGAGAGTTGCTACTGCTGTCGCACTCATCTGTCAGACAGGGCGCGGCCATCATCATCAACCCTGGCGCCGCCCCCGCCGCCCCGAGCAGGATCCCTGCCAGGGCCTCGCCTGTGGCACGCCCATTCGTTCTCCCCGTGCCCCTGGGAGACGTGTCCCCCCGAGGGATGATCTCGCCCTTGGGCTTCTTCTCGTCGCCATCATCAGTGGGGCCTCCCTTGGGATCAGATGGATCCTCATTGGGAGCCGAGGGGGCACCTGGGGGCGGCGAGCTCTGGGCGAACCCCTGGAGTGGACCCAGGACACACAGCAAGAGGGCCAGGAGGAATATGCGGGACATGCCCAAAACCTAGCCCTGGGTAAAGCTCGTCCACATCACTTCTTTTTGGTGGGACCCGAGGTGGGAGGGCGAGGGCCACGGCCGGGAAGGAAGATTGGCACGTAGCATGTGCCCTTGAATATCTGGCCACTTATCGCCTCGCATTTTTCGCTCTCCACGGGGATTTCCACCCAGCAACCGCCATTGAGAGCGACCTGCTGCTTGTGGGGGCAGCGCCCCTTCGAATTGGGCCGCGTCTGATCTGGTAGGGGCTCAGGCAGCGTGTCCTCAACCACCATGGCCTGAGCAGCGTTGCTGGGAGAGGACTCCGGGGATACAACCGTCGCAGCCTCACCGAGCCCTGAGGTGCCTGCGTCCCTGTGTTCTGCACTGGGGGCCGTTGTCTGTGGGGTGCCGCACTCGCTCCATGAACTGCTGGGGCTGATCCACCATGCCCAGGTGGCCAGAGTCAGAACCACTGCCGCCAGCGAGAGCCGAGGCCGCCAGGAGTCCGCGTGGGCTTCGGGGCTGGCACGTTCGGCGGAGGCCCTGGCGACAGCGCGACTCTCGGGAGGCGGTGACGGTGCCTTGCTCGGTGCGGTGAACTCGGAGGAGTGCCCCGCGGCCTTCTCCAGCGCCTCGGCCAGCTGCGCCGCGGTGCCGCGTTCTTCGGGGCGCACCGAGAGCATGCGCAGAACGAGGTCGCGCAGCGGTGGCTCCACGCGGCCAAGCGCGGGACGCGGAAACATGGCTTCCACGTGCCAGGTGCCGCGCTCATCCTTGTGGGGCTCTCCCAGCTTCGGGTACTCGCCCGTGAGGAGCTGACAGGCGGTGACACCCAGCGCATAGAGGTCATCCGCCGGCCTCGCGCGATAGCGGGCGAGGCTGTCTCTGCTGCACTGCAGCTCGAACAGCCAGGACTCCGGGGCGCGGTAGACCGAGGTGCCTGGGTACATGCCGAGCGGCGTGAGGGTTGCGGCCCCCGGGTAGTGGCCCGAGCCAAAGTCGGTGAGGAAGGCGTGGCCGTCAGAGCTCCGCACCAGCACGTTGTCGCCTTTGACGTCACGGTGAACGGCGCCGTGGGCGTGCAGCGCCTGGAGGGCTCGCGCGAGCTGGGCCAGCAGCCGGAGCACCTGCTGTGGCGAGGGAGGAAACTGCCGCGCCCAATCGTAGAGCGGCATTCCCTCGATCCACTCCATGACGATGTAGGGATAGACGGCGCCGCTGGAGTGCAGCCACTCGCCAGAGTCCACCAGGCGCGGGACGTTGGGGTGGCGCAGGCGGGAGAGCAGCTCCACCTCTCGCGCGAAGCGCGGATCCCTGGGGTGCATCGCCACCTTGAGGGCCACGGGCTGGGCGTGCTCGGTGTCCACCGGCACGGCTTGGTAGACCGCGCCGTAGACGCCTCGGCCCGCCCAGCCCACCACGCGCCAGTCTCCCACCACGGTGCCGGGGGGAAGCCAGGCGGGGTTCAGCAGGGAGGGAGGCGTTTTCTCCATGGTGGGGCTCGTGAAGGTGGAGCGAGCCGCTCCCTTCACCCGCCCGCATCCTACCCCGCGAGTAGGCTCACGTCACGGGCCCGAGGGGCCTTGGAAGCCCTTCGCGCGGAAGGTCAGCACCAGCGTGTCCCGGTGTCCCAGCTCGCTCAGCGGTTGGATGGGCGTGCTCTCGTGGATCATCCGCTCGTCGTCGAGCAGCAGCACCGACCAGGGCTCGGTCAGCGTGAAGCGCAGGCCGTGCGGACCGTTGGCCTCGAACACGCGCGTCTCTCCGCCCTTGATGCCCTCGCGCCCCACGAGCAGCACGGCGACGAAGTCCACCCCGTCCCGGTGCGCCCCCTCGGGCGTCGGCCGGCCGATGCCTTCCTTGGTGTCGATGCGGAACTGGTGCGCCTCGACGTACCACGGCTGCGCCCCCTTCAGCTCGGAGCAGCAGGCCGCGAGCGCTCGCAGCAACTGCTGCCAGGCCGGCTGCGCGACGACGGCCGGGGTGATGGGCTCGAACCAGCGCTCCAGTCCTCCGTGCAGCGCGTTGTACTCGACGGGCTGCCAGTGCGCGCGGTGCGGCACCAAGGTGACGGTCGCGCCCTCGACGACGAAGCACGAATGCCGGCGCGAGCGATAGTGGCCGCCGTCGCGCAGATACGTGTCGAGCCGCAGATCCTCCCAGGTGGACCGCAGGGCATCGAGCGCGGCGGCCGGGGTGCCCACCAGCTCGCACAGGCCGGCGCGGCTGAGCACGGCATAGCCGCGGTCGCGCAGGGCGGTGACGGCCTGGGAGGGAGCAGTGATGGGCGGCGAGAGGCTCATGGGCGTGGCGGGGCGAGCAGGCATGATGGGCCTACTGCGCCGGAGTAGCCGCGGGCGCAGGCCCGAGAGCCGCCGCCGGAGCCTCGCTGAAGAAGTCCTGGGCGATCTTCTCGTACATGCTCTCCACCGCGCTCGAGGCGACAGTCGTCAGCCCCTCCTTGTCGGTGGCGGACTTCTTGGAGGACACCGTCCCGGTGGAGCGGCGGAGCACCCGCCCCTGGGCATCCAGCAGCCGCGCCTTGTAGCGGACCTGGGCCTCGGCGGCCTGGATGCCACCGTGCCGGCCTAGGGAAGTGGGGGCGAAGCTCAGCACCGCCTCGTTGAGCTGCAGCGTGAGCTCCGCCCTGTCCGCGTTCGTCTTGAACGCCGAGCTGAAGCCGCTGTGGAAGCCGTTCTGCAACGTCTCCCGCCACCCCGTCACGTTCACGGGGTGCTTGCCGTCGAGGTCGGCCTCGTACTGATCCTCTACCCCTTTATCCATCACCAGCGCGAGCGAAGCGTTCTTCTCGGGCAGGTCGATGTTGGGGCGGGGTTGGCTCTGCTCCACGGCGAGGGTGCAGCCCTGGGCGAGCATCCATGTGACGAGTGCGATGGCCACGCGGGAGAGAGAGCGGAACATGTGCGGTCCTCTAGGTGAAAGGGAGCGCGGCATCTAGCACGGTCCAGGTGCTGGGCGCTCTCTTCGACGATTGAGGAATGCGCAGAGGGCGGTAGAACGGGGCGGCGCCATGCTCGAACTCCTGCTCCGCCTCTCCGCGATCCAGCCTCCCGTGCGGATGGAGCGCATCCGCCGGGAGGAGCTGTCCGAGGCCGTGCTGAGCCAGCTCCACGCGATGTCCACCCGGCTGATGGCCGAGGACCTGGAGCACTTCCGCGTGCACGCCCAGGCCAACGAGCTCGTCCACGTGTTCCGCCGCACGGACACCGGCGACATCGTCGGGTTCCAGTTCTGGCGAACCGCGCCGCTGAAGTTGCCTCGAAGCAGGGTCATCCTCGGCGGCAAGCTGCGCATCCTCCCCGAGTTCCGCCGCCACGGCCTGCACCTGCTCTCCGGCCTGTCCTTCTTCCTTGGGAACCAGCTGCGCCATCCGCTGACTCGCTACTACCGGCTCTCCATCGCCAGCGTGTTCGGCTTCGTGTCCATCACCGAGGCGCTCGCGCACTACCACCTGTTCGAGCCGCGGGCCTCGGAGGAGGAGACGGCGGCGGTGCGGGACGCGTTCCTGGCGCTGGCCGAGGAGAGCCACTTCCGGGTGAATCTGGAGACGGGCTTGTTCTTCGTGAACATCTACATGACGCCCGAGACGCTGGGGCGCTATCCCCCCGCCTTCTTCGAGAAGCCAGCGGCCCGGCGCTACGCGTCGATCAACCCGGAGTTCCGCACCAACGGCAGCTACGTGGGCATGTGGTTCCGCTTCACCCCGGCCAACCTGCTCTCCCTGGCGCGGGCGATTGCTCGCAGGCTGTGGCGCTGAACCTCAGAGCGCGCCGAGCCTCCGGGCCCGAGCCGGATCCACGGCGGCGGCCTCCCAGCGGCGCACGGCGGCCTCGCGCTCGTTCTCCAGCGCGTCCGCGTAGTAGCCCAGGGTGTCGTTGAGGGCGCGGCTCAGCTCCTCGATGGCCGACAGCCGCACGTCCAGCTCCTTGTGCCGCAGCGCCGCCACCAGCCAGTCCGCACGCCGGCGCGTGCGGTTCTCCGCCCACCACACCGTCCACTGGCGCGGCTGCAGGCCGAACGTGGCGCGGGTAATTTCTCTCAGCGCCTCGGAGGCGGCCTGGGCGCACATCTCGTCGTCGCTGCCGGTGAGGTTGATCAGCCCCTCGATGGCGTCGCGGTCATGCAGCGACCCCAGGGCTCGTGACGCCAGCGAGCGCCGCAGCGGATCCCGGTTGGCCAGCTCCTGGCGCAGGTTCCGCATCGCCGCGTCGAAGCGAGGCAGGTGCTTGAGCGCCGAGGCCGCCGCGCGCGCGGCGCTGGAGATGTCCGGCTCCAGATCGAAGAGCCC
>NZ_JBJMQP010000123.1:0-1908 GCF_045802625.1 Hyalangium sp.
CAGGATTCCAGCTCGGCTCCTTGAGTTCGAGGAGAGATAGCTCCGGAGCAGGTGGACTCGGTGTCCCAGTGGAGGGCTCTGGAGCAGGAGTCGTCGACAATACGGCTGGGGGCACAGCGGCCGAGGGAGGAGTGGGACCTTCTGGGTGGTTCGGCAGCCCCAGTGCGTCCGCGAAGCTCCGCGCGCAGTTCGCCCACGTGTAGCCGTCACTCTGCGCCGACAACAAGGTCCGGAGCGTCTTGGCGTATTCCTTTCGACGCTCGATTTCGTGGGCCATGTTGAGGATGGCCTGGCAGACATCCTGCTCGTCTCCAGGATCGAAGTTCTCCTCGTCGCCATCGGCGAGGTCTCCGAGTCCGCCACGCACCGTGACGGCCATGAGACAAGCCACCCCCGGGGCACCCAGCTTTTCCTTGACGAGTTTGTAGAGGCCACTTTTCGTGCTCACGATGAGCGGCACCTCGGCAGCGATCGCTTCCCAGCCGGTGAGCCCGAACCCCTCGTGCCAGGACAGCATCATCGCGAAGCTGGAGCGCTTCAGCTGATCGAAGAGCCGGGTACGGTCCCCCTCATATGGAAGTGAGTGCAGGGTGACCACGCGCCCTGCTTTCTCTCGCGCGAAGACGCGAAGCTCCTTCTCCTCCTCGCTCGCCGGTGAAACCCCGATGACTCGCAGCACCGGCTCATCCCGCAGGGCTTCCGGCTCACGCGGCTTCGCGTTCGCCTCGCGACAGGCGGCGGCGAAGCCAGCGATGGCCAGACGGCCCTGTTTGATACGGTCGTTCTCGGGATCGAGGCGGCCAAAGGTGATGCCGCTGAAGGTCTTCCCGAGGGGCACAGGCACGATCTCAGCCAGCCCCGGCACGATCATCCGCGACTCTCTCGCGCCTTCAAGCAGATCGCTGAGGCTGTCTCGCAGAAGCGGGCCTACCCCGAACACTTCATCGGCCTGCTTGAAGAGTGCCCGCTGCTCGTCCTCCTTTTTCTTGGCGGCAATCGCCTTGCCCTGCTTGTAGTCCGTGTAAGCGGAGTACTTCATGTGGTGGAGCAGCGCGGACCTGCCCTGACCAGCCAGCTTCGGGAGAGCGATGGCCGCACCGCCGCTGATGACGTCGTGGCCCACCCACCACAGGACCTCGCCCGTGCTATTCCGCCGCACTGCGTCGAACACATTGAGCGCCCGGCTCTCGTCGACCCGCTCCGCTCCCTTGATCCCCAGCGACAGGAGCGTCACGCCGTGCTTCGCGGCGTCCTCCACCTCTTCGGCCGTAGCGTCCAGCACCACACAGGTGACTCGCGTCTGCGGAGCGAGAACCGGGCTCAGCGCCTTGGCGAAGTCGGTGTTGAACGAGTTGATGCCGCCGTGCTTCGGCCCCCATGCGTTCGTGATGAGAACGATTCGTGCCATGCGCCCCGCAGCCGGGACGCTGACCCTGCCAGCCAGCATCTGGAGGGTCAAGCGGAGTCGCTGCCCGGCACCGCTTCCTCGACTGACCTCGTAAATCTACAACTCACAGGAGTGAAGAAGTAAAGGCGGAATGGGAGCTCTCTTGCTGGGCGGAGCATCGGACGGACAGGGGCCTGTAGAAAGTGGTGCGCGGGAGCAGTAGGCGGAGAAGGGCCTTGGCCCGAGCCAAGCGGGTGAGCAGACGCGCGCCGTGTCCCAAGTGACGCGCGGCGGTGGCCCTTCCCAAGGCAGCCTTCTCTCCTGGGGGAGTGACGCCCTTCATGTGGCCCCAGGCGCTCTCGGCTCATGCGTCGGAGGGCGCCTTCATGTCCGGGACTCCCGGGCGCGCGGATCCACGAGGAGCCGGACGATCTCGACCACCAGCCCCACGCTGACGAGCACAGAGGCAAACACGGTGGTGGCCACCACGACGACCGCCACCTGCTTCTGGAGCACCGCGA